>JAUHXI010000020.1 GCA_030426875.1 bacterium | reverse complement strand
AAGTTTTTATAAAGAATACAAGTTGTTGCGCCAAGAGCTGATCAAAGACATTGTGACCAATAATTCGATTCCAAAGGAGAACTTTTCCCTGACGATTGAAAAGGCTCAAAAGCTGATTGATCGGGTGGTGTTTGTCTGTTTTTGTGAGGACATGGACTTATTGCCACCAAATATTCTATTGAAGGTGATTGAGGCGGCTGAATCAGGATTTTCAAACGTGTGGGACACGATGAAAGGCTTTTTTAGGGCCATTGATGTGGGGAGTGAAAAATTAGGCATTCCCGATGGTTACAATGGGGGTTTATTTGCGGAGGATCTGGAGTTGGACCAACTTAAAATCAGCGATGGGGTGTGTCGGAAGTTTTTGGAGTTTGGGAAATATGATTTTTCCGAAGATTTGTCGGTGAATATTTTGGGGCACATTTTTGAGCAATCCATTTCAGATTTAGAGGAGCTGAAGGCTAAGGCGATCGATGGGGAGGACGTGGATAAAAAGAAATCGAAGCGCAAAAAAGACGGTATTTTTTACACGCCAGACTACATTGTCGATTACATTGTTAAGAACTCGTTGGGGAAGTATCTCGAAGAAAAAGAGTTGGAAATCAAGGCAAAACACCACTTAAAAGAAGACATCACGGATGTGAATTACAAAAAACGCGCGTTGCTGACCTATGTGGAGTATCAATCGGTATTGCGGAATGTAAAAGTGCTCGATCCTGCCTGTGGGAGTGGGGCTTTTTTGGTGAAGGTCTTTGATTTTCTGCTGGCCGAGAACATTCGGGTGGCCAATATCATTGCTGATTTAAATGAGGATAAAACGGATTTATTCAGTTCCGAGAATTACATCAAGTCCTTGCTAGAGAATAACATTTATGGGGTGGATCTGAATCCCGAGAGTGTGGAGATCACGAAGTTGTCGCTGTGGCTCAAATCTGCTCAAAAAGGGAAGAAGCTGGTGAATTTGAATCACAACATCAAGTGTGGCAATAGTTTGATTGATGACCCGGCGGTGGCGGGGGAGCGGGCGTTTAGGTGGGAGGAGGAGTTTAAGGCGATTATGGATGCAGGAGGGTTTGATGTGATTATGGGGAATCCGCCTTATGTAAGGCAAGAACTTCTAAAGGGAATTTCTAATTTTTTGGAGAACAATTTCGAAAGTTATTCTGGAAAAGCAGATTTGTATGTATATTTCTTTGAAAAAGCTGTTAATCTTTTGAAACAAAAAGGGGATTTTAGCTTTATTTGTTCAGGTAAATTTTTTGAAGCAAATTATGGAAAACCATTGCTAAATTTCCTTACAAAAAATATATCAATAAATGAAATTGTTGATTTTGGAGATCTGGAAGTTTTTTCTGGCATTTCAGCATATCCAGTTATATTTAATGCAAAAAAAGAAATACCTGATAAAAAACATAACTTTTATTACTACAAAATATCAGATTTAGATTTTAATGATTTAAATGAAAAGAAATTAGAGCAAAAAATAAAAATTAATCACGCTTCATTTTTGAGCAGTGATTTTAAGCTTTTAGAGGATAAAATTATTCAACTTATTGAAAAATTATCTTCTGGTAATTTAAGGCTCAAAGATTATTGTGGCTTGCCAATTGTAGGAATCAAAACGGGGTTAAACGAAGGTTTCTTGGTTGATAATTCAAAAACTACTTTGTCCAAGGGTTATATTTTTGGAAAAAATATTAAAAAATACACGCCAATAAAATCTTCAACTGAATTAATTTTCCCTTATTTATGGGAAAACAATGAATATAAATTAGTTGATATTGAAAATTACAATGAAGACAAAAATATATTAACGGCTAATAAAAACAAATTAGAAAAGAGGGCAATTATAAAGGACGGTATAATATCCGGAACTAAAAAGTGGTATGAATATCAACAAATTAATTTAAAAACCAATTTTGATAATGAATATATTGTTTATCCCAATGTATCCTTAGGTAATAATTTTACTTTGAGCAAAGAAATGATAGTCGATATGACTGCCTTCATAATAAAATCAAATGATAAATACCTTTTAACCATACTGAATTCAAAGATTGCTGATTTTTTAATGAGCATTTTAGCAATATCACGCAGAGGCGGATATTTGGAATACAAAGTTCAGTATATTGAAAAAATACCCATAAAAAATATTTCAGATGAAAGAAAGTTACCTTTTATCGAAAAAGCCGACCTCATGCTCTCCCTCAACAAAACCTTCCACGAAAAAATTCAAAAATTCCTCACCCTCATCCAAAGCGAATACAAACTCGAAAAACTCACGAAAAAACTCAAAAAATTCTACCAACTCGACTTCGATGAATTCCTAAAACAACTCAAAGCCAAAAAACTCAGCCTCGAAAAGAAAGCCGACCTCCTGGATTTTTTTGAAAAAAACAAAAAGGAAGTCCTAGCCTTAAAACACCAAATCGATACCACCGACCAGCAAATAGATGACATGGTGTTCGACCTTTATGGGCTCAGCGACGATGAGCGGAACATTGTTTTAAATGGTTAGCCGCCCTTAACCAATTCCCTCACGAAAAAAGTGAAAACCTTTGCATTAAGCGGCGCCAAAGTCCTGGCTTTTTTTCTGGATGACGGTGGCGATGTATGACTGTAAAAATCAATCCTAATAATACTAAAATACTCCCCGACAAATGATAAATAAAAAATTGTTCATTTAAGATCAACACTGCCAAAACCACTCCAAAAAGAGGAATGAGTACGCTGATGGAAGAGGCTAGGGTGGTCGAAATTAGATCCAAACTGCGATACCATAAAAATTGGGCCAAAATAATGGAAAAAATAGAAAACGCGATCAATATTAGTAGATTTTCAGGGGTATTGAGAGCAGTAAAATCATGAACGGTAGAAGCGAAAAAAGGGGCTAAAAATAAAAAAGTGGCTGCCCCTAAAATATTACGCACCAAAACCATGATTTGGGGTTTTAAATGGTGTAAATATCGTTTAAAAAGAACATTGGAAAAAGCCCATATTAAAGCAGCACCAATCACAAGAGTGTCCCCACCAGAAAAATCTAAGCCCACTCTAAAACCCTCCGTAGTCACCAAAATCACCCCTCCAAGCATCAATAAAAAACCAGACATTTGAAAGTGACTTACCTTCTCCTTTAGCCATGCGATAGAAATCAAAACAGCAGCCGCAACCTCCAGCCGACCCAGCATCACCGCATTCACAGCACTCGTTTCCTCTAGGCCAGTTAAAACCAGTAAGGGGGCCACTACGCCTGAAAGTGTAGCAATGATGATCAACCAGACCCATTTTTTTCTTGAGAGTTTTTTTAGTATTTTTAGCTCCGGCAGTAGGCCAAAAAAGAGGGTTAAAAAAACAACAGAGCTCAATTGCGAGGCGGCTAAAAGGGTGATGGGATTTAAAGATTCAAGGAGAATTTTTCCTAAAACTGAATAGGAGGCGAAAAATAATGCTGAAAATAAAGCGGCAGATAGTCCTAAATGACGTGATTTCATTTTGTATTTTTTTACTGCGTTTAGTTTAAAGCAAAAACACAAATAGAAAAAGCGCAATGTTGATCGGTTTAATCCTTGTATAAAACCAGCGATCAAGCCGACTTCATTGCAACATCCGCCTGCTTAAAGGTAAAGCGATTCATAGTGCGATTGATCCACACATAGCCAAGCAATGCAGCTACAACATTACCGATCACAATCGAAAGCCATACCCATAAAATGTCATAGTTTAGAACAAAGCCAAACAAGTAGGCCAATGGCGCTGTGATCAAGAATAAGCGAACAAAGGCAATCCAAAAGCCCGGCCACGAACGACCGATGGCCTGAAACGCATTGGCTTCAATCATCAACAGGGCTAAGAAGACATAGCTCAAACCCACACTCCTATAATACAGAAGCGTGTATGAAACCACTTGAGCCTCTTCGGTGAAGATCGCAATGATCTGATTGGCAAAAGCAAAGATGACAATTCCTAGTACAAGGGCGATGCCGCCTCCATACAACAGGGCTTTTTTAAGGATTTCTTTCGCTCGTTTCAAATCATGGGCACCAATGCTCTGGCCCATCATAGCCATGGCAGCGAAACCATAGCCAATGGCCGGTAAATAAGCAAAAAATTCAACCCTAAAGCCGAGGCTAAAAGCGATAGCGCCTGGTTCTAAGAATTTATTGGAGACCATGACCGTCAAAAGAGCAAGGCCAATGGGGTTTAAAATTTGAGTTAAAGCTGCCGGAAAACCAATGCGCATCACCTCTTTGACAGACTTGAGATGAAAGCCTAGGTTTTTGAAATGAAATCTGACCGTACGCTTGGCACTGGATAAGGATTTTAAAGCAATCACAATGAAGACAAGCTGAGAGATTAGAGTGGCAGTGGCCGCCCCTCGAATACCCAATTCAGGGAAAATCCACCACCCAAAAATCAAAGCGGGATCCAGAACCAGATTCACAAGGGTTGAGAGGGCGAATAATTTTGTCAGTGTAAACGTGTCGCCCTGAGCATTGAAGGCAAACATGATCGCAATCAGTATGAAAAAGAGGGTGGAGCCCGCCGAGGTGATTGTAAAGTACTCACGGGCTGGTTCAAAAATAGTCCCCGCCGCTCCCGATAAAGTCAGTAGACTATCGGTAAAAATTAGAGAAACAGCTGTAAAAAAAACTCCCAATATCACCATTAAAACAAAAGACTGACCCAAGACCTTTTCAGCTCGATCGACTTTTTTAGCCCCCAATTCCATGGCCATTAAAACGCCAGAACCCACCGTCACACCAAAACCTAGGGACATCATCAGAAATAGAGTGATTTGAGAGATGCTGACTGCCGCAATGGCGTCCGCTGATAATTTACTCACCCAATACGCATCCACGATGTTGTACAAGGTGTAAAAAAAGACAGACAGCATCATGGGCCAGGCGAGTGCCCACATTTGCTTGCCTATATTGCCTGTGGTGAGATCGTTTTTTTTATCCATGAGATCATTCTAGACTTATCTTTTGTAAAAAGATAGACTTCTAGATTTATTTTTTTAATAAATGTGTTAGAATCCAACTGTTTCTAACCCTAACCATTATGAAATACCACGTCGAACGCAGCACCTCCATCCATGCGGACTTGAAAAAAGTGCGCGCTTTAGTTGAAGACTTTAAGCACTGGAACAGCTGGTCGCCTTGGACGATAGTGGAGCCTGACTGTAAAATGTCTCTGCAAGGTGAGCCCAACACACCAGGTCACAAAATGAGCTGGGACGGTCAGGTAATCGGTTCGGGTGTCAATGCCATTGAATCAGTTGAACAAAACGCCATTCATTATGACCTTGAATTCATCAAGCCATACGCTTCAAAAGCAAAAATAACCTTTAAATTTGAAGTGGTTGAGGGAAAAGTGAGGGTGACGTGGACCATGGATTCAAGCCTCCGTTTCTACAAGTTTTTCATGATTCCTATCATGAAAGCCTGGATTGGAATGGATTACGACCGAGGGCTTAAGATGCTCAAAACCATGGCCGAAAAAGGCCACATTCCAGCCAAGACCACTAATGGGGGCACAGTTGATTTTGAGGGATTTAATTATGTTGGCATTCAGCGAACGGGAACCATGGAAGACATCTCCACCACCATGAAAAAAGATTTCGAAAAATTGACAGCCGATGTTCACTCCAAAGGGCTCAAGCCTAAACACTGGGTCAGTTTGTATCCTAAGTTTAATATGGTAAAAAATTCCATGACCTATGTCGCTGCTGTTTCAGTCGAAAATCCAGATGAGGTGGATATGGGGAGTGATTACATTTCAGGCACAATTGATTCAGGAAAAATGCTAGAAATCAAACACGAAGGTTCCTATGAATTTTTGGGAAATGCCTGGTCTATGGGGATGATGTGTGCAAGGGCTAAAAAGATGAAGCAAAAAGGCGTGCCTTTTGAATATTATTGGAACAGTCCTCAGGATACGGAAGAGAAGGATTTGAAAACCAGTGTTTACTTTCCGGTTAAATAAGCTTTCGATTATCAGATTTAACAGAAATGTAATCTCTTGATTGCCATCACTTTTTTAAGTCAAAAAAAGTGATGGCAATTTTTAAGATTTCCCCTTGTAAATCAGTGATTAATCCCTACAATATGAAGCCTAACTCCAAACCCTCTAATGATCTTTTTCACCCACCTCAAAGGCTTGTTTGAAAAAAATAAGCACTACGCTAAAAATGACATTTTATCTGGAATCACCGTCGCCCTCGCCTTGATTCCCGAAGCCATTGCCTTTGCTTTTGTGGCAGGGGTGAGTCCTATTCTAAGTTTACAAACCGCTGTTATCATCGGTTTTGTCGCAGCGATTTTCACCGGTCGACCCGGTATGATCAGTTCATCCACTGCCGCCATCGCCATCGTGATGGCACCCTTAATCGCTCAATACGGCTTAGAATATCTTTTTGCCACCGTTGTTTTGATTGGTATCATCCAAATGCTGATGGGTATTTTTAAGTTGGGAAAGTACGCCACCATCATCCCGCATTCCGTGGTGTTGGGCTTCTTAAATGGACTCGCCATCGTTATATTTTTAGCGCAATGGGCCCAGTTCAAGGTCGATGAAACGGTGGTGATCAATGGGGTCGAGACGGTTCAAAAGGTGTGGTTGCCCTTCATGGATATGGCCATCATGATGCTCTTTGTGCTCCTGACCATGGCCATCATTCATTATTTGCCCAAGCTCACTAAAGCGATTCCCTCAAGTTTGGCCGCCATCGTCACGGTCACCATCATTTCAGTTCTGCTATCAAAATATGGGATTTACGACCTGATCACTGTTCAAGATTTTGCAGGGATGGAGGTGAAAGGCGGCTTTCCTCAATTTCATATCCCCCAGTTTGCCATCAGCTTAGAAACGCTAAAAATAATCTTTCCTTATGCCATTGTGGCATCGTTGGTGGGTTTGACTGAAGCCACCCTCACCTTAAGAGTGATCGACGAAATGACCGACACCAAGGGGAAAATCAATAAGGAATACCTAGCTCAAGGCTTTGCCAATCTCGTCAACGGATTTTTTGGCGGCATGGGAGGCGATGCGATGATTGGTCAGAGCATCGTCAACATCAAATCGGGGGGTCGCACGCGTTTGTCTGCCCTTGTAGCAGCGTCTGCCTTACTCATTTTCATCATGTTTGTTTCGCCGCTCATCAATTCAATCCCTCTGGCCAGTCTGGTGGGCTTGATGTTCATTGTTGTCATTTCCACCTTCAAATGGGAAAGTCTTAAATACGGGGGTAAAGTCCCCAAAGAAGACTTGTTGATCATTGCAGTGGTGAGTGTGGTCACCATTTTTTCAAACCTAGCCACGGCTGTGATATTAGGGGTGGTCCTATCCACCGTTATGTTCGCCTGGAAAAAAGGAAAGACACTTTTTGTTAACACTCAGTTTGATGACAAAGGGGCTAAAATTTACAAAATAAATGGACTTATTTTTTTCGGGTCTGTGATTAATTTTAAGGCCCTTTTTGAGCCTAATGACGATCCAAAAAACATCATCATTGATTTAAAGTATGCTAATGTTATGGATTACTCAGCCATCGAAGCCATCAATTCCATTGCCGAAAAATATAGAGTCCTAGGAAAGACCGTGACTCTGACTCGCATGGGAGACAATTGTAAAATCCTCCTAAAAAATGCGGAAAGAATCACCTCAATTAAAATGGATGAAAATTATGATCCCACTAAAAAAGTCGAAATTTAGTGACTAATTAGCGAACAGGAATTAGTGGTGAGTTAATGGATTGAAAATTATTTTTTAGAAGTGCATTATTGATTCATGATAAAATACGTCATAGTGATCATCATCGGCATTTTGTTTTTAGTGACGCTTTCAGCCATCTTATTCATTACGTTTAGTCCGCAGTTTGGAGGAAAAATCTCCTCTGACCAAAAAAAAGCCTTTGCTCACTCCAAAAATCACAACAATGGAAAATTTGTGAATCTGGTGAAGGTCCGCTTTAACATAAGCACACGAGAGTTTTTTAAGTTGATGATTCAGTATTTAAAATCCCATTCCAACACCACGCCTAAAAAAGAAATCACACCCCAAATTGTCAATCCTTCTGAGCTCACCCGGTCTAAATCTGATAAATCCCGATTGCTTTGGTTTGGACATTCTGCTTTTTTGCTCCAAATGGGCCAGTTGAATGTGCTTTTGGACCCCATGCTTGGCCCTGTGGCAGCGCCTCATCCTTGGTTAGGAGTTAAGCGTTTTAGTAAAACCCTGCCTCTTAAAGTTGAAGACTTGCCCCACATTGATGCTGTGATCATTTCGCACGATCATTATGACCATTTGGATTGTGATTCTATCAAAAAATTGGACCCTAAGGTGGAGCGTTTTTATGTGCCCTTGGGGGTAGGGGTCCACCTGAAAGCCTGGGGGGTCAAGGCGGATAAAATCACCGAAATGGACTGGTGGGACGAGGTGAGGCATGAAGATGTGACCTTTGTTTTTACTCCTTCACAACATTTTTCTGGTCGAGGGTTGACCGATCGTTTCAGCACCCTTTGGGGGTCATGGGTGGTTCAATCGGCCACCGAAAGCCTCTATTTTAGCGGCGACGGGGGCTATGGTCCTCATTTTAAAACCATTGGAGACAAGTATGGCCCTTTTGATTTTGCCATGATGGAATGTGGTCAATACAACCGTTTGTGGTCTAAAATTCACATGTTCCCCGAAGAAACCGTGCAAGCCAGCATTGACCTCAAGGCTGAATTGATGATGCCGATCCACTGGGGAGCCTTTAAGTTATCTCTTCATGCATGGACCGATCCCATTGAGCGGGTCAAAAAGAAGGCAGCCGAACTCAATGTTGCTCTTGCGCACCCTAAAATAGGGGAGTGGCTAGTCTTGGGTGAGCCACAGTCATACGAAAAATGGTGGTTGGAGTATTAAAATCATACCCCCAATTCATTGCAAATTGCAGTAAAAATGTTATCCTGGAAAAAAGTTAGGGCGCTTTTTAAAAAACAAAAACATGAAAATCCTCATCTCCGGTGCTGGTATCACAGGCCTCACTCTAGCTTATTGGCTGAAGAAATTTGGCCACGAACCCGAGCTCATTGAAATCTGGCCAGAACTTAGAAACCAAGGTTACATGATGGATTTCTTTGGATCAGGTTACGACGTCGGAGAGGCCATGGGTCTTTTAGAAGCCTTGAAAAAAGTGGACAAAACACATGGCTTTAAAGATTTGATTTTTGCCAATGCTAAAATGAGACCTCACGGCAGCCTGACTCGTAAAAAAATGCAAAAGCATTTGGGTGGGAGGTATTTGAGTATTATGCGGGGAGAGTTGGAGGACCTTCTTTATAAACAGATAAAAAAGGATGTACCGATCCAATTTTCCACGTCCATCAAGTCGATTCAAGAATTGAAAAAGTCGGCCAAAGTCACGTTTGAGGATGGCCGAAAGGAAAGTTATGACTTGGTGGTGGGTGCGGATGGGATTCACTCCAAAGTTCGTGAGCTAGTGTTTGGTCCTGAGAAAAGGTTCAAAAAATTTCTTGGGTATCACGTGGCAGCCTTCTTGTTTAAAGATCCATTCAAATTAAAGAATAACCTGTACACCCACACCGAAGTTGATCGGATGGTGGGGGTGCATCCCCTAGGAAAAAATAAGAAAGGGATGGCGGCTTCATTCATGGTCTGGGCGTCCAAATCGTCTCGCTTTGTTTCACCTGAAAAACGCAAGGATTTGATTCGCAAAAAATTCAAGGGTATGGAGGGATATGCTCCTGGTCTACTCGAAAAATTGGATGAGACGGATCAATTGTTTTTTGATGAGGTCACGCAGATTGAAATGCCCACCTGGCACAAAGGTCGAGTGGTTTTGGCAGGGGATGCGGGGGCTTGCCTCACGCTCCTGGCTGGTCAAGGGGCGACGATGGGGATGACGGAGGCTTATGTTTTGGCGAATGAGCTGCGGAAGGAGGGGGGTAATTACCAAGCAGCTTTCGAGAATTATGAACGAGTTCTTATGCCGGTAGTGGAGCAAAAACAAAAAGAAGCGCGGAATTTTACGAGTTCTTTCATTCCCAAAAACAAGCGGGCTCTATTTTTTTACAATTTAGCCACCCGCATCATGCATTGGCCGATGATGCTTCCGTTTGTGTTTAGGGGGATTGATTTGGAGAGTATTTTCGATTCAAGCTATGAGCTTGAAAAGTAAAATTTAATATCTCTTAATCTCAATGTGCTAGACTTTTTGTTATGGAGATTAGATTTATTAATGACTCTGTTGAGAAATTTTTGGCGTCCTTAAAGAATCCAGCTTTGGCTAGGACATTGCGCACTTTGGATTTGCTCGAGCAATTTGGGAAAGAATTGTGCATGCCTCATAGCAAGAAGGTGGTACAGAATTTATTTGAATTGCGTGTTCGAGGTAAGGTAGAAGTGAGGCTTTTTTATTGTTTTTATAAAAAGAAGGCCGTTGTCTTACATGGTTTCATCAAGAAAACCCAGCAAATTCCTCATAAAGAAATCAATTTAGTGAAAAAACGTTTAAAAACCCTTGATTAAAAATAACATATACGTTATTATTGAAACATGAAGTCATTTAAAAATTTCAAAAAGAAGGCCTTAAGGGATAAAGCGCTCAAAAAAGCTTATGATGAGCTGGCGTTGGAGTTTGCTATTGCCAAGATGGTCATTGAGAGGCGTTTGGAAGAGGGGATTACCCAGTCTGAACTGGCTGATCGGGTGGGGACCAAGCAGTCGGCTATTTCTCGGTTAGAATCAGGAAATTACAATCCTAGCCTAAGCTTTTTGATGAAGGTGGCCGAGGCGCTCGATCTAAAATTAGTCGTGACGATGCAATGAGGAGCTGTTAAGCTCCAGCCATGAACACCCTTGCCATTCTCCTGGTCTTAGTCTCGGCTGTGATGCATGCGCTTCGCAATTTCGCTGGAGCACTTTTGCAAAGTGGTTCAGCAGGTTTTTTTGAATGATTACTCTATTGTAAGCTTATTTTTCATTTCCTGTAGATATCGGTTAATTATTCCCATGCCTTCTTGAACCCCTTCATAAACTTCTCCAGCGGCTTCTGGGTAAAGCGTGATGACTTCAAATACCTCTTGAGCATGAGCATGATCCCGGCTTTCATGGAGGGTGAGGTGGGCGACTTGTGGGCTTGTAATCTCAGGGAAAACTAATTTAATCCCTGTTCGATAGGCCTCATATTCAATCGTGGCAAACAGTTCTCGAGCGAAAAAAGCACCTAAAATCCTGGGAACGGATCCTGTTTCAATGATTTGCATGAAGCCATTATGATACCCTTCGCCTTCTTCAGGCAATTTCAGCTCACTCTCCTCAGTCAAAGCACCTACTGCACTCAAGAGTCTTTTCCTTAAAACTTCATGGGATGTACCCCCATTTTCAGCGGTTTCTTCTGATAGATTTTTTTGAACCATTTTCTTGACAGCCTCAGTCCTTTCCCCTGAATCGGTTATTTCGTTTAACTTTTTTAAAATACCTGCCAGAAAGTCAGTGAACCGTTGAGCAATGGCAAATCGACTTTTTATAATTCTCCTCATCTGCTCCTGAGAGTATTCTCCACATCGTGCTGTTTCCAAAAGTTTTGATCGGGCTGCCTCATTGTTTTTAACGATGCTTTCAGGTCTTTGTTGTTCAGGCATTTTTTAAGTTATCTAGGAGTTTTCTATTGTATTAGATTTACTGAAATTTATCAACAAAATCTGCTTATTGCCTTCAAAAAAAGCATTCATCTGTAGGGATGCAAGTCCTTAGGAATCTTTCAATGAAAATAATGCCAAAACCTCCTGAACCACTCTACAAGAGTGCTCCAGCGTTAGTTGCTAGGAGTTGATAAGTTTATCCTTTTCGCTTCTTTTCATCTGCTTGATCTCCCATTCCCGTTTCATGGCTTCGGATTTAGTTTCAAGTGTTTCTGAATAAACAAATTCTACAGGGAGTCTGGCTCGCGTGTAAGCAGCTCCCTTACCCGCATTGTGAGTTTCTTCTCGTTTTTTTAGGTCTGTTGTATAGCCGGTGTAGAGGGTGTTGTCGCTACAGCGAGCGATGTAGATATGATGCATTTGAGTGGTCAATGGTTTTGGTAGAGATGCAAAATCTTGCATCTTTACGGTGTATGAGGTGGGCTAGTTCCTATTATAATCAATTGAGCCATTTTGGATAGGGTTGAGGTTTTTTGTTTATTCAACTTGCTTTTTAACATCACTACCTATAATCTCTACTGGTTAGCTTTTAAACGGTTCATTAAACATTAAATATTATGGGTAATTTCAACAGTAGTCGAGGTGGCGGAGGCCGAAGTGGTGGTGGTTATGGTGGCGGAGGCCGAAGTGGCGGCGGTGGTTATGGAGGTGGTCGAGGTGGAGGGGGCAATCGCGGTGGTGGATTTGGAGGGCGCAGTCAAGGAAGGCCAGAAATGCATCATGCCACCTGTGCGGATTGCGGTAATGGGTGTGAAGTTCCCTTTAAACCCAGTGGTAATAAGCCAGTACTTTGTAGTAATTGTTTTCAGGGTAAAGGAGATTCAAGGCCTAACAACCGTTACGACGATCGTGGAAGAGGCGGGCGTGATTCAGGACGGTCAAATTTTAATGATAGGAATGACAGGCAAATGCACCGCGCTACCTGTGCAGATTGTGGACGTTCTTGCGAAGTTCCTTTTAAGCCCACAGGCGAAAAACCAGTTTATTGCAGTGATTGTTTTGCAGGAGGGGGCAATGATGATTATCAGTTCAAAAAATCAGGCCCTTACAATAAGTCAAATGCCGGTGCCGGTTCCAGTTCTGGTGGAGGTGCCTCTCATGAAAAAGATTTTGAGGCCCTCAATAAAAAATTGGATAAAATTTTGAAAGTACTAGAACTCATCCACCCTAAACGAGAATTTGTGGTTGAAAAAGATGAGACTAAATCAGAAAAAAAGCCTTCTAAAAAGAAGGCAGAGGTGAAGACAAAGAAAGAAGTGGTTGAAAAAAAAGCACCTGCTAAAAAAGCAGCTGCTAAGAAGAAGGTCGAAAAGAAAGTAGAGAAAAAAGCAGTCACAAAGGCCGCTCCAAAGAAGGCTGCTGCTAAGAAGAAAGTTGTAAAAAAAGCCGCTCCAAAAAAAGCAGCTGCTAAAAAGAAGGTGGTTAAGAAGAAAAAATAGTCATTGTTTAAATAAAAAACCAGTGCTTTCAATCGAAAGTGCTGGTTTTTTGTGCCTCATTGTTATCGTCTTTTTGCGGAACGACCTATTCTTG
>JAUHXI010000188.1 GCA_030426875.1 bacterium | reverse complement strand
AACGACTTTTTTCAAGCCTGGATACTTGTCTTCAAATTGCAGAATGTTGGAGATGGCAGCACCTCTGAATTTATAAATAGATTGATCGTCATCCCCCACGACCATTAAATTTTTGTGCGCGGCGGCTAAAAGGTCGACGATGCGGTTTTGAGCGATGTTGGTGTCTTGGTATTCATCAACAAGAATGTACTCATATTTTTTTTGAAGGTGTCTTAGAATATTCGGTCGCTTCTCCAAAAGTTCGATCACTTTGAATTGCAAATCAGAGAAGTCGAGAAAATCATTCTCCGCCATTACATCTTGATATTGCTGGTAAACCTTGGCCAACTCCAAATATTTCTCAAATTCTAAGTTATCAGCTGGAAGTGAATCATCTTCAGACATCTTCTGGTCACTGATCTCTGACCCCTGACCTCTCTCCACAAAATTCAAAAAATCAGCAGGAGACACAATTTCCTCCTTAATCCGTCCAAAAAAACTCACCAAAGCGTCGATGAATTTGGTCGGATTGCCATTGGGCCGGTAATATTTAAGATCGAAGTCAAACAGATGGTCTTTGAGGAACTTCCACTGATTGACGCCTTGTAGGATTTTGAAACCTGGACTGAGTCCAATGTCGATGCCGTATTGGCGGAGGAGTTTTTCGCAAAAGGCATGAAAGGTGCTAACGGCGATTGTCTCATAGCCAATAGGCATTTTTTCATCGAGCCGCCCTTCCATTTCGGCAGCGGCTTTTTCGGTGAAGGTGAGAGCAAGGATTTGACTAGGTTTGGCAAATTCCTTCTCAATTAAATGGGCAATGCGGTCAGTGATGACACGGGTTTTCCCAGTCCCCGCCCCCGCTACAACTAAAATCGGTCCCTTTTGATGTTCAACGGCGCTTTGTTGTTGTGAGTTGAGTTGCATGCTCTCATTCTAATCTAAGCTTGGTCTCAGGACAAACTCAATCCCGATTTACCCACTTAAAACCTGTTCAAAATCTCCAAACTTTACCTATCTTCACCCTTCCCCCTCCTTCATTCCGGACAATCAAAAGAGATAAAAATCATCTAAAATAGTGTGGTTGAAATTCAAGTTCTATAAAATGATTTTTATGGTGAGATAATTTTTTTTGATTGATTCTTAATAAAAAATTAATATAATAATTTCACTCCATTATATTTTTTAATCTAAACAATGCCCTCCGAAAACAATAGCTCTGAACAACCTCATCAGAGAGGTGCTTTACCACGTCCCCCTCTATTTAATCGATTTTGCACAAAATTAAGAAATCTCGCCATTCCAGCAGTACTCTTTGGTGGCTGCATGCCACAAGCTAACCTGAATGTTGAAAAACTAGAGACAGGCGAAGTATGCGAACCTGTGATACCACGAGCCACTGAATGTGATTATGGAACACTAAAATACTACACATTTGATGGGAAAACAGGTGAGGAAGCCTGTGATTTTAAAGATAAATCAGTGGTCAACATTCATGGTGCCTTGGGGAGCGGCCTAAATATCACAGGCTTTTTGAACAAAAAAATCCGCTACAATCCAAAACTGTCTCCATCAGCAACCCTGGCCATGGCCGAAGCAAGTTGTCACCCGAAATAAATCCAAAGGATTTAAATCCCGTCATTGTCGCAGAAGAAATAATAGATTTAGTGATCGAAGTACTAAAAGACAGTGAAGATCACACTTTAATTTGCCATTCAACCGGCGCCGTGATCTGTGCAGAAGTCATGGACCGTCTTCCGCCAGACATCAGAAAGCACGTCAAGATCTACATCATCAACGGCATCATGACCCTGGAAAAAGGCGAAGTGCTCAAGCCAGGCTCATGGACCCCCATTCTGTCCATGGACATTGTTGCCTATCTAGCTTTAGCTAACTTTGTAGCCACCAGGCCAGACGATAAAAAGAAAGGGCCAGGGCTTTTAGTTCTGAATTCCAAAAAAAATAGAGCCCGTGCAATGATGCACAATATTTGCATAGATGTTCGGGATAAAGACGGTAACCCTATTTACGAAGACCCTTGTGAAAATTCACCAATCAAGCGATTAGCCAGAGCCCTTAAGAATCGAGAATCACTGAAGGCAATGAGAGCCTTGGTGAATTCCGTGAGACGAGCATTCAGAATTATGAAGTATAACAAAACTGGAGAATGTAGCAGTAGAATGGACACTCTACTAACGCTTTATAAGAGCCAAATCACAGCGATTAATAGTTGGGATGATGCCACGCTAAATGGTCGTGCAAGAATTAAATACCTCAAAAGTAAATATCCTAAAATGAATGTGGTCACCCTACCACAGTACGATGAACTGGGTAAAGGAATTGAATACGGACATGAATGCATGACCACGGAACCTATAAGAGTCATGCAAGCCATGGGTCTAACTCCAGTTTCAATGAATGAGGCTTGCGACTAAAAAATACCCATTTCTACTCATTAATTCATGGTATTAAGTAGGCAAAAAATTCATCACTCAGAATTTATTTCCAGAATTCATTTTGACAGCTTTATGCTTTTAAAGTATTTTAATAAACCTATACCTCTTAATCGTAAAATAATTATGGCCAGTGTACCGCCTGAAGAAGCTCAAAGATTGTGTGCTCAAGCAGAAGAAAATAACTTTGACACAGCAGAGAGACAATTTCCCATGGCAATAAGA
>JAUHXI010000187.1 GCA_030426875.1 bacterium | reverse complement strand
AGATTACATTTATCCAGGTTTAGGCGGCGTGGGGGAAATGATTTCGAATACGAAAAAGTAAACACCTAAAAGACTTAAGTATATTTTAGAATCAGATTTACTATCATTAATCACTCACAAGAGGCAAAAAACCAAAGCTATTTAAAAAAACTTTCACAACCCATTTACTGGTGGCTAAATCATTAGGACTAAAAATACCGGTAAGATTTCCATCATCATCCGCGCAACCCATAACAATACCAAGCTGTACCGCTGACTCAATATAATCATAATACCATTCATCAACTCTCACATCCTCAAAAGTAGGCACATCAGGCTTCTTATATGTAACTAAACCATCAATTAATTCAATGGCAGTTTTAATTACTTCAGCTCTACTCAAATCATCATTATTATCAAAAGAAGAAAAATTCACCGTTTCAATTGGGATTTTAGCTTCAGCAGCATATAACAGCTCAAGCTCCTTTTTGTAATGAGTTACCTCTCCTTTCTTTAGTTTTTTAGATTGACTGGTTTTGCTATCATATTCATCATGATGATCTAAACAAAGCCATGCCAAGTTTTCTAATTTATTATTAGAGGGGTCTTGATCAACATGAGCAATCTGACCACGTTTAATTTCTGTGTCTTTTTTCAATCCATAACAAAGACAACAGCGCCTACGACACCGCGTTAACAGCGCCACTTGATCAGCTTCTTTAATCCCTTTTCTTGTACTCATAATATTGATTTATACGCAATTTATTATTGCTTAAAAGCAACCAAAAAGCAATTTTGATAACATGGTGGGCGCTATAGGAGTCGAACCTATGACCTTCTGGGTGTAAACCAGACGCTCTAACCAACTGAGCTAAGCGCCCACGTCGTCGCTTCACTTCAACTTACGCAAATGTCCTTCGACATTGGCTTCAGCTTACGTGAACTCCTCCTCTTCCCCACAAAATTCATTCGTCCTTCGTCCTCATTTCACATTTTGCGGGCCCCCTTTAAAAGAGAGTGTTGTAGGACTTAATTGCCAAGCGATTCTATCAGAAAAAAAATCTGAGAGCAATACAAAAAACAAAGACTACCCTGTCCCTAGCGCATTGTGAATAGTTACATAGAAAATGTAGAATGTAGAAGGTCTTTTTTGTATAAATCAAAAAGATTAAACATATTCATTCATATACCTCAATAACGCTTCTTTAACAGGAAGACCCGCATAGCGACTAGACAAAAGACCTCCAAATAGCTCAAAATCAATAAATGTGTTACAAAGATGAGCCAACATTGGAATATCTGTGCTGAAACCAGCAGGAATACTACCTACACCTGAATGCCTGAAATCGAACTTTCCTGAATAAGGTCGCAAAAAAGAAGTCAAAGGCCGACGAATGGCACGCCTGATTTCTGGAAAACTATTTAAACCTCCATATGAACCACCCGATTCAGCTGGAAAATCATGAAGCAATGACAATAGATGTCCAACACCATCCAAATTTCCCTTGTTCGCTTCAGCGATAATTCTCTGACGAATCAATGCTGCATTTGCCTCATTTCTTTCTACTCCCAACTCACTCAATTTATCAGCTAATGGACCACGAGGAGCAGGTCCATCAGTCAAAGGTGATGTCATAAAAAAATCTAAATGCGCCTCAATATTAGGCACTTCAAGAGCCTTAGTTTCATCAGCAGTTGATCCATAATCAGAGTGAGTAGGTCTCTGATCGCTTTCAAGCTCAACACTAGAGCTTTCGGAGGTAGGAATGGGTGGTTGAGCACTTGGTGTATCTTCCAATCTCATTCTGAGAGCCTCCCTCTCGGAAGCAACCGCCATTATCGAAGCAAACTCTTCAACGGAAACATCCATGCCTAATTCTCCCTGACTCCAGAATCGAGCAAAAGTAGGACCATCATTAACCGACTCTGGAATGATTCTACCGCTTTCATCCGTTTTAAAAAGCGGCTCTCCACCCCCACCCAATAAAGGACTGTTTCTTTTTGGCATGCTTATCAATTCTTAATTAAGTATCCCTTAATTATATCAAAAATAAGCTTATAAATAAAGTAAAAAGCCGCAATAAGGAGCTTAGTTTATTTAAAATTTAAGGGATTTTTGGGCAGCCTTATGCAAGTTTAAGACATACATTAGTCCAGGTTCATCAAGGTTTTTAAATCATTAACATTTTCAACCCGGATGTAATTTTCTTTTTTGTCATCTAGCTCCAAATCAATCGAAAAGGGAATGGCTTTCTTGTGGGCAATTTGAGCGAAATATAAACGAATCGCCTCAGACATAGTCAAACCAAGCTGAGACAATACCTTTTCCACCTCTTTTTTCAATTGAGCCTTCATACGTGTATGAATAATCGTTGATGACATAATTTGAGAGCTTAACTTTCGTAATACATTGTATACAATTCGTGATACAAAATCAAGCTTTTTTTAAAAAAAACACCCCCAGCCACATGACCGGGAGTGCTTTTAGGTTTTGAAACAAAAAGACTATCGTTCTTCTTTAGGTTTTGCTTCGTTAACAATGATCTTACGACCATCAAGCTCTTGTTCGTTCCACATTTCCATAGCCGCTTGAGCTTCTTCAGCAGTAGACATTTCTACAAAACCAAAACCCTTAGAGCGACCAGACATGCGGTCGGTAATAACCACGGCATCCACAACGGTAC
>JAUHXI010000186.1 GCA_030426875.1 bacterium | reverse complement strand
ACTCACGGACGGAAAAGAACCTGATACAGATATTAAAAAAGAGCAAGAAGGTAAGAATTTAGGTGCCAAAGATGTTGTGGATGAACTTGAAGATGAAGCCACTAAAGATGCTGGAAGCGACGGGAAAGTATCCGAGGAAGACGTCGAGAAAATGGAAGAGGCAGCCATCGAAGAAGAGAACGAAAAAAATGCTGAAAACGAATAATATCAGGCCCTCTTCTTGAATTACAAATGAAGGATAATTGATTAAGTAATCAAATATAATCATGAGAAGTGTAAATAAAGTCATCCTTGTTGGAAACCTGACCCGCGACCCTGAACTCAAACAAACAGCCAGCGGCCAGTCTATTGTCACCTTTGGTTTAGCCACCAATCGAGAGTGGGTAACAGGAGACCAGGAGAAGAAGTCTCTAGCCGAGTATCATAACCTTGCTGCATGGGGACCCTTGGCTGAAATATGTGATAAATATCTAAAGAAAGGAAAGTTGGTTTATATTGAAGGATACCTAAAAACCCGCTCATGGGAAAACCCTGAGGGCATAAAAATCTTCAAGACCGAAATCGTTGCCACTGACATGATCATGCTTGATAAGCGCCCCAATGATAATGAAGGTCCAGCTAACTTTGATGACTACTCAGAAACTCAGATGCCACCGTCCAGCCAACCTGAAAATGACAATGTGTTTGATCGGGCCGCCTAAAAAAGGCAGTGAAACGGATGACGATCGAAGTGATTTCAACTAAACATTAAGAATACACAATTAAGTAATAGCTAATAAATAATAATTCATGACTCAATTCAAAGGTCCAAAACGGCATGAAGACTTTGATTCCATCAGTCTTTCCATCGCAAGTCCAGATTCTGTTCTCGCCTGGTCTAATGGAGAAGTGACCAAGCCTGAGACTATCAATTACCGGACTCAAAAGCCGGAGCGTGATGGGTTGTTCTGTGAAAAGATTTTTGGGCCCACTAAAAACTGGGAATGTTATTGTGGAAAATACAAACGCATCCGCTACAAAGGGGTGGTTTGTGAAAAATGTGGTGTCGAAGTGACCCGGAGCATCGTTCGCCGCGAACGAATGGCTCACATCAGCCTGGCTGTGCCTGTGACTCACATTTGGTTCCTTCGCTCAACACCTAGTCGTCTAGGCCTCCTGTTAGACCTGCCAATCAAGTCCATTGAACAGGTGATTTATTTTGCTGCCTACGTGATCACTAATGTGGATGAAGGAGCAAAGAAGGAGGCGTTGGAAAATTTGGATAAGGATTTTCAAATGTACAAAAAACAGATTCAGGAAGAATTCAAAACTAAATCCAATGACCTCAAAATCAAAGCCCGCTCAAAAAAGAAGGGGGGTGAGCTGACTGAAGCTCAAATGGCTGAACTGGATGAGAATGAGTCTGATTCTGAAGCCATTTTAGACACGGAGGATTCTTTTGCTCAAAAAGTTGAAGAGCTGAGCCTTCAACACAATCAGGCTAAGGATGATTTGGAATCCTTGGCCATTGGAACGGTGCTGGGTGAAATCGAATACCGAGATCTTTCCATGAAATTTGGCCACGTTTTCCATGCTGGAACCGGGGCTGAGTCCATTCGAAAAATACTTGAAAACTTGGATTTACCTACGTTCATTAAACAATTAGAAGAACTCCGTAAAAAAAGCACGGGTCAAAAGTATAAAAAACTTTTGCGCCGGATCCGTCTCGCCTCTGCTTTGATTAAGGCTAAGATTAGACCTGAATGGATGGTGGTTAAAGAGCTCCCCATCATTCCACCCGATCTTCGGCCCATGGTTCAGTTGGATGGAGGACGTTTTGCTGCTTCTGATTTGAATGACTTGTACCGCCGAGTGATCAACCGAAACAATCGTCTCAAACGGCTCATGGCCATTGGCGCACCGGAAGTGATTTGTCGGAATGAAAAACGGATGCTTCAAGAGGCTGTGGACACTTTGTTCAACAATGCTGCACGAGCAGGTCGAGCCGTCTTCACAGCGGGTGACAAACGAAAACTTCGTTCTCTGTCTGACATGCTAAAGGGAAAGCAAGGTCGTTTCCGTCAAAACTTGCTCGGTAAACGGGTGGATTACTCTGGTCGTTCTGTGATTGTGGTGGGACCTCAGCTCAAATTGAGTGAGTGTGGACTGCCTAAAGAAATGGCTCTAAAATTATTTAAACCTTTTGTGATTGGGGAGCTCATCCGTCAAGAATTAGCTCATAATGTTAAGGGGGCTGAACGTCTGATTGATGAAGGGAAGAAGGAGGTGTGGGATATTTTGGAAAATGAAACGTCTAAACGCCTTGTTCTACTGAACCGAGCGCCAACGCTTCATCGCCTAGGTATTCAAGCCTTTAAGCCTGTCTTGATTGATGGTAAAGCCATTCAGATCCACCCTTTGGTTTGTGCGGCTTTTAATGCGGATTTTGATGGGGATCAAATGGCGGTTCATCTACCGCTTTCTGTTAAAGCTCAAGATGAGGCACGTGAATTGATGCTTGCCACTACCAACCTCCTCAAGCCGTCTGCGGGTGAACCTATTATTACTCCGTCTCAAGATATGGTTTTAGGAGTTTACTACTTAACCCAAGGGTTTAAAGGGAAGACGGGTGAAGGCATGGTTTTTGCAGATAATAATGAAGCCATCAATGCCTACCGTCAGGGCTTTGTGGA
>JAUHXI010000019.1 GCA_030426875.1 bacterium | reverse complement strand
ATCAGCCTCAAGCGTCGCAAAATCTGGAAAATCAAGCGCCTGACCCTCTCGCGGCAAAGCAAAAACTTCAAATAAGAGCTCTGAGCCCTCTTCTCCTTGATTGAAGTCAAATTGAATTTCATTGAAATTGTATTCGGCACCAATTTCCCTCAAAACAAAACTCTTAGAGGTCTGAGATTCTACCCCGTAATAAGCAGCATGACTCAAAACACGCTCACTTGGCTGATGAGAAACAAGGTGCTTATCTCGATCAACTGGCATAGAAGCCGAGCCAGAACTTGAGTGTAAAAAGGAGTCATTGATCTTCAATTTTCTTTGAGTGTAAAAACTATCTGCCCCTTGATTGTATGTCAAAAATTCACTTTCGTTGGCATGCTCACGATCATTTGACTCATTTAAAAACTGAGTATTCGAAGTGGGAACTTGACTTTGACCAATTAAACTCACCGTTTTTTCAACAGCGCCCTCAGCGGCATAAAGGGCTTGAGCTGAATTTAGAACATCATTATTAAGGGCCATTTCATGATGAAGGTTATTGAAATCAATGAGAATTAAGCTATAAAGAGCAAGAGCGGCAGAAATGAGTATGGCGTACATATAAAACGGGGTTAAAGATTAGTAATTTAGTAATTTACTTGTATTGAATTTAAAATGACTGAGATTTTTTTCATCGTCCTTATACTGAAAGCTCAATCGTATTTCGTCATACTTTTGATCGTCATAAAGAATTTGCTCAGTAAAAGTGCCTAAATTTTCAGTGCCTAATTCGATGAATGAAACCCTTCCAAAAGGAGGTTGGATGAGAATAGAGGCAGATTGAACAGATTCAGACACTTGATCAACACGACTTATCAATTCAATCTGTTTCAAAAAAACACTCGACCCAGGAAAATCTTTATTTTTTTGATAAGTAATAGTCATAGGATTTTCTTGACCCCCACCATTATCAGCTAATTCAAAGTAAATATAGGGATATTGATCCCCCTCTTCTGACACCTGAAAGTGCAAAAGGTAGGCCGCTGGAATGAGCTCAGATTCCACAAGGTCACCCGATGAAATAGCGGCAAATGACTTGCCCGCAAGCGAATAATTGAGCGTGCTGACCACGTCTGTCTCAACCTGCTTCAGGGTTTTTCTTAAGCTCACGTCTGACCTTAGCGATGTAACGAAAGGAACTGAAAGGCCAAGTACAATGGCCATCAAACCAATAACGACCAGAAGCTCAATCAAGGTAAAACCTTTTTGTAGGGGCTTAGAATTCATTTTTTTATTATTTTAAATGGAGTTAGATGTGACATTCATGACCTTGAAAGATGAGCATCTAAAAAAAGACATGCAATAAAGCGCAAATTGAAGACGGCTCAAAAAAGCGAGCTCACGAGTGTGAGTTTTTTAGAATGCTGGAATTGAAACCTAATTTAAGAATTGCCTTTAGCAACTTTTTTTTAATGGTTTTTAAAAAAGATCTAAAATAAATTCGTGGGCAATAATCCTAGTTCAATCAGGAGGGCTAAAATCCTGATAACACATAATAAATGGGGTTGGTTTTGAGTTCAAATTATTCCACAAAAACGGCTTAAAATCAACCCCTATAATTTAAAAAATGTATTAAATAAGGTTGAAATTTATGAATTATATTTCATTAAAATTAGTTTAATTTTATAAAAAATTAATAAAAATTAAACAAATTTTTCATAATTAAAAGCACCATAAAATACCCTTTTTAGCTGAAGATAATCAAAATAATAATGAAGCGCCGCGTTGAAGATCCATTAAAAACCGTACAATATCAAATTGAAGTAAAATTTGTTCATAAACGATGCACGGTGGGCTCGCGCTGCACATATGTAGAAACACCCTGAATTTCAGCCTCTAAAGCCACTTTTCTTGCCTCTTGTATATGAGTACTCACATTTTTAGCCACATGTGCATCAGAACTGAAGGTGAAATGTTCAATCCCCACCTCAAGCGCCCATTTTAAAATAGTGGGATGAGGGAAAATTTCCTGACAATTATCCTTAATGCATTTAGTGTTAAGCTCTATTCCCATGCGTTTTTCTTTCATTTTTTGAAGAATGATCAAAATTTGATCTTTATATCGCTCTGGCTGAAAGGGACCGTAAAACCTGTGACCAGATTTTTTATTGATGTCAAAATGGGCTACGGCATCAAAATGCCCCCAATCCACCATTTTTTCTAAATTCTTAAAATAGGCTTCATAAGCCGTTTTTTCATCTACTTTTGCATAGAGCCCATCAGCGAAGCGATGAGAGGCAATGATCACATCATTAACAATGTGGACTGAGCCTAAAATGAAATCAAAAGGGGTTTGAGCCACAAATTCAGCCAAACCAGCCATGTGCTGGGGAATGTACTCTAATTCTGCGCCAAATTTAATGGGCAACTGAGGGAATTCAGCTTGAACGAGGTCGAGTTCAGCTTTGATTTTTTTAAAGCGCTCAATGGCTTCTTTAAAGTCAAAAACGCTCTTACTAGTCCATTGATCATGCAGCTCAACGTGATTGGTGACACAAATTTCATCCATGCCCATTTGAATCGCCTGTTGGACTATTTTTCGAGTGTCCTCATTGGAATCTGGAGAAAAATGATTGTGAAGGTGGTAGTCAATTAACATTTTATTCAATTAGAAATTAGAAACTAAGAATCTCACTAACTCACCTTACGCACACCTTGTGCAAACCTCTAAATTTCACAACTTTTTTGAGCTGTTAGCTATTAGCTATGAGCTGTTAGATTTTTATTTTTAGCGGAGCTAAAAAGGGGTGGTTTTTCTAAAAGCTAATGACTAACAGCTCCTAGACCAAGAATAGTAGTCAGAAGCTATGAGCGTCGGTAAGGTGGGTCAATTAAAAGTGGACTTCTGCCGCTAAAGTATATAAAATAATGGCAATAAAATAAAAAATAAAAGATCATGGCAGACGATGTCAGTCAAAATTCGAATGAAAATGGAAACACACCAAAACCTCGCAATCCAATGCTGGAGGTAGTTTCAATGAACCGACCCGGTGCTCAAATTTCACAGGTAAATCCAAAACCAACCCCCACGATCGACCCCATCCATCCTATCACAGAAACCCTAAAAACTCCGGAAAAAAAGATCCAAGAAACACCTTCAGGCACTCTGGGTGACCAGGTTAAAAAAGCTCAAATACAAGCAAGTTCACCTCTTAATGTGGAAGCAGAAAAAAACGACATTGAAAATCAGGTTAAAAATAATTTAGACAAACCAGCTGTAAAGCCACAAGAACAAGCTGAGGTAAAACCCTCTACTCCTGAAGGTCAAAAGCCAACCATTCAGACCAACTCAAGCGAAGAAAAAATGGTCCAAAAAAGCCAAGGGCAAGCTCTAAAACCCGGAGAAATGAAAGCCGTGCCCTCTCAAAAAGGGGCACCAAAGAAGATTGGAAAAGAGAAAAAGCAACCTTCCAAAAAAGGCTTCTTATTGGGCTGTGCGGGTGGATTCCTCATCCTTTTCATCCTCTTCATTTTACTGATGGTCTTCATGATTTCCAGTGGGGGTGGGGCAGTCAACCCCATCATGCAAGCCTTAAATTTGAGCCCAGGCGGCCTAAAAGCCTTCCTACTTTGGGTGATTGGCTTCACCTTTGGAAGCATCTCGCTTTTACTTTTGGTGATGGGAGTGGTGGGACTCTTTAAATTTTTAGGCGCCCAAAAAACAGACAAGATAAAACGAAGGTACAATGCCAAATTGAGCCTCTTCAGCAGTTTAGGCATGATCTTTATGCTGTTCATTTGGTTTGTGCTTTATAGTTTTGTCAGCCGAATTGAAGTGGCTGATGGCGTATTTGCTGAAATTCAAATCGTTGAACCAGACAACATCGAAAATTTAGTGGCTCCGATCGAAATCCGCTTCAGTGCTGAGGAAATTTATACAGACTTGATAGCAGGAGGCGCACCAATTGAAGCCATGAGCTGGGATTTAGATGGAGATGGTGAATTTGAAACCCCCATTCAATCTAACTTAGAAGTGACTCAAATTTACACAAAGCGGAGTGCGTTTAATGTAGGTCTACAGGTAAAAATCCAAGGAGAAGAAGAATTTAGAGTGTTCACCAAACTGATCAACATTCAAGACGCGAGTTTTGAGGCCACGCCAGCCTCAGGCCTTCCCCCCCTAGAGGTTCAATTTGACGCACGAGACATTGTAGAAGGCGTGGACATTAAAAGTTTGGACTGGGATTTTGATGGGGATGGCGTTTTTGACCTGGAGGGGCCGGATAACTTCAGCCCGCGCTATACGTATGACAAAATTGGCACCTATCAAGTCCAACTGCGAGTGATTAACACAAACAACAATGTAGAGGATTATAAGCGAGAAATTGAAGTGACTAACAGTGATCAACCCATTGTCTCGGGTCAAATTGATGTGACCCCAGGCCTGTCCGGAAATGCTCCATTGCAACTGAGATTTGATGCAGGCAACTCAAGTAGCTTAAAAGGGATTGTGAATGACTACGAGTGGGACTTTGGGGATGGATCCAACTTGCAATCAGGCAAGAGTGTGTCCCACATTTTCAATGATCCGGGCATTTATAATGTGACCCTGCGCTTGCAAGATGACAGTGGCAATGAGGGCCAAACCTCGATTCAAGTGGAGGCACTAGGCCTTTCTTCAGAACCAGAAGCCGTGATCATAACCACACCGGCAGCAGTGTTGAATGAGGAAGTGGGAGTGGAGGTTCTAACTGGAACTCTACCCTTTGTAGTGAGCTTGGATGCTTCCAAAAGTGTGGATGAAGATGGGGATATTGTGGATTATCAGTGGGATGTGGATGGAGATGGAGTGACGGATTTGGAAGGTGAGCGGGTGGAACATGTATTTGAAACGGCTGGTGAGTTTGAATTGGCCCTGACCGTGGCTGACACAGAGAATCAGACCAGCCAAAGCTTCTTAAAAGTTGTGGTGGAAGAACCTGGAGTTCAAGCCACTATTGTCGCCATTCCAGCGGAAGGCACTGCGCCGCTCACGGTTAATTTTGACGGGGCTTCCTCGACCACCTTCAATGGAAACATTGTTCAATACACCTGGGACTTTGGGGATGGTCTGCCGACCTCAAACATTGGAGCAACAGTGTCTCATCGCTATGACTCAGTGGGAACCTACACAGCCCGCCTTACGGTACTGACCAATAACAATGAATCGGCAACGGAAACGGTGACGATTTTTGTAAGAGAGGTGCCTCTAAAAGCTTGCTTTGACACAAGCCGAACCACAGGTGAGGCGCCTTTAACGGTCAGTTTTGATTCCAGATGTTCGGAGGGCACCATTAGGGCTTACAACTGGCAGTATGGGGATGGTTTTGACAGTGAGAGCGGCAGTCCAACGCATACATTTGAAGTGCCTGGAACGTATACGGTGACCTTGGAGGTGACGGATGATAAAAATAATGTAAACTCATTTGTAGAAACCATTGTGGTTCAGTAATGAAGGCAATGGTTCATCTGAATTAAATATGTAATTTTCAATAAATAAGTATGAAAAATAAGAAACGTGGGGTAAAAATTGTGGTGATCATTTCAACCCTGGCGCTGCTGGCAACAACTTTGACGCCATTTTTATTGATGGGATCTTAGAGGAAATTGCAAAAGCTCCAATTATTATTTCTTTAAAAATATTTAATGTTTTTTATCGAGAATGGACTATAATCACTCTCTCTTGAAACATTTAAATATGAATAATCCATTTAGACCCCCCAACTATGAACCAGCAATAAGAGAAATTCCCCCGATCAATGAAAAAATGTTCGATGAAGAAGCTCTAATTACCGAACTCCAAGTGCAAAGTGGTGATCTGGATCAGATGGGTAGGGCAATAGAAGTCGCACTCGATCTACGAAAGAGATTACATGAATCAATAGCGGAAACATTGAATCCTTTAATTAGAGGGAATCCTTTGCAATTAAATCGTAATAGTGGTTTTTTGGTTAGGCGAGTGCCAGTGGACACAAAGCCTGTGAGTGTGATGATGGTAGAAAATAAGGAATTAACAGATATGAGAGGTTTCCTATCCCACTTTGCAGAGATGAATGACCCTAAATTCAAGCGACATGTAGATGCAACGACTGAGATCGGGTGCAATGGTATCTTTGGGAATCCAGATTCGATAAAATACACCCATTGGCTACCTTTGCAATGCGATGACCGAGATTTTCCCGAAATCATTAACCTCGTACTGAGTCCGGATTGTCTTGCGAAAGCCGTTCAGGTCTGCAGTGTGGCTCAATCAGCTTATTTATGGGGTATAGAAGATTATCCCTCACGCGTTGTTCGACCAACGGGCTGGGAGTGGCTGAACCCACAATCATTGATAGATTACTATAAAAAACTGGGCTTGAGAGAAAGGGCTCATACTATTTTAAGGGAAAAGCAACCGAATGCATTGCCGCTAGAGTCAAGATGAATGAGGCAGAAATGAGGGGTGGGGAGGGGTGGGCTTTTTAATTTAAAGCAAAAATGATGATGATTTTTGTTACTTTTTACAAATTCTATCGTATCCCCTAATGCAACGTGACTGCAAGAACATTTAACATGTTCCGTGGCACACCTTCAATCTCTCTTAGCTTGCCCTCCATCACGTTGCCCTCCTTAAAAAACAGACGACCCTAAATTCTTTAGACCTTCAGTTCATACTCCTTGAGCAGTTGTTCAACGCAGGTCTAAAAAATTTGACAAAAAATTAACTAAATGTTAAATTTTATTCTATTTTAATTAATATTGCCCCCACCATGAACCAAGTAATAAATCGTGAGAGAAAAAAAGCTTCCACATCAACAGAAAGAATTCAATTGTTCTTGGGTAAAGCTAAAGATATTTTTTACGGCAGTGATTTAAGTAGTCTTCATGATATTCCCCCTGAGGATTCAGGCAATTTTTTAAATACTTTTTCTGAATCAGCAGAAGGCTTAAGAGATGCTAATCCTAACGCAATCGCAGTTGTAACATTCCTAAAAGTTGTTGAAGCTGCTCGAGCTTCAATTGAAGAAGGCATATCACCTGAAAATGGAAACCAGCATGCTTGGGAAATGGCTATGGCAAGAAAATTAGAACTCACAACTTTAACAATATTGGAATATCGCGGCTCTGTTAGAAGACTTCTTGAGGCTAAGCCAAATGAAATCCAGGCTTTTATAAATCTTGCCCGAAATGAAAGTGTAAATGGAATTCTGCCTCCCCTTGACGCACCTGGCCTCATCCCCATTCATATAATGCTAGTCTGCGCTAAAAGCTATACTGATGCAATGAGAGTTGGCCGTGAAATAGAGAGTGATTCTTATTTTGAAGCACTACATAAATTTGTTAATGGTGGGGATGTAGAATTAGATCCGTCAGCAGCAGTAACTCAGAAGCTTCCCACAGTAGGAACCACTGTTTATGAAGCTGAGGAGGCTGAGGAGGCTGAGGAATTAAAATTAGAGGATTTAGAGGAGTTAGAGGAAGACTCAAGCCCAACTCCTCCCCAACCATCTAATAGAAATAAGGCTACTCCCCCTACCCCACCAAAGGGTGCAAAAAGGCCAAAAAAAGCTCCTGAGCAAGCAAAAGAAGGCTCAGGTCTCAAGCTACCACCTTTACCATCTCGGAGAAAAAAAGCAGTACCTCCACCTCTACCAAAAATAACTACTCCACAAACTCCACCTCCAACACCCATAAAAATTGGTGAACTACCTACGAGAGAAAAAGTTCCCATTACGGAAAGGGACCCAGATGAAGGGCTGACAAATGAAGAAAGGGCATACAAGAGGGCAGCTATAAGAATCTGCAATGGTGGAGCAAGACTTAGTGAACTGCGTTTTGCCTTACTCGAACTAGAAAAGCCAGCCCAAGGTGAAAAATATAAAATTCTTTACGTCGTGAGTTTAAAAATTGCCATTAGCATTTTGGAAAAGAGAGAAAATGGCGATGAACCCCTTTCAAGTTCTGAAATAAGAATATTCCAAGAAGAAATGAAAAAAGCCTTCTCAGAAAGAAAGGCACTGAGTGACATAGTCGCCGCTTAATTAAAGCTCAAAAACCCAAATCTCCCCAACCCGCCCCACAGCGGGTTTTTGGCATTAAAATTCAAGCCCCACTCACAACGACCACACCACCCGCTCCTTCTCAAAATGCGTCACCCAACTGAACCACATTGTGATCAAGCCAGGCAGTTGTTCATTGGTCGATACATTGGTCACTGTGATGATGCCGTCCTCATCCACTTGAGCACGAATGACCTGACCGCCATGCTCCACCTCCGCCTCACCCGCCACCAACAAATCAGCCCGCATAAAACCCGCCATAAAATCCTCATCCACATGCACCACATAAAACAACTCCTTTTTTGAAAACGCCTCATTCTCATCCGAAACATCAAAATAAAGCGCATCATTCGTCTCATAATCCCCATACGGCGTGACCCCATAATCACGATCATAACCCGTGTCATTTGAAAGGATTTCGGCCTCAGGGTAGGCTTTTTTCACCTCCGCAAACGTAATGATATTCGCATCCAAAACCTCCAACACCTCCCCCGTACGGTCCCCCACCACCGCCTCACCTCGAATCTGAGACCAAAGCGACTCCGTCTGCTCGTCATACATCAACAAATTAGACTCCCACAACTTTCCACTCACCCCAAACACATCTTCCCCCCGGTCAAAAATCAAAGCCGAACCACAAAGCGGGCAAAACGTAACCGCAATATTTTTACCATTCACCTGATCATTCACAATTTCATGCCGATACAAAATCGCATACGGGTAATAACGAACCATCTCCCCATCCACATAAATAATCCCCAATCCCTCATCATCCAACCACTCCTCCGCCGCCTGAACCGAAACAAAGCCAGGCTCAGTGATAGCCGGAATACCATCCTTAGCCGGCCCACCCCCTAAAACATTAGCGAGTGGAATACTCGAAATAGCCGTGTTGGTCTTGAGGTTGATGTTAGAAAAAGCCATTTCAGGCTCGGCATCTCGTTGTGCCTGTAAAACATCTGAGTTGCGCTCAATACCCACATCACCTTCATCAAGAATAATGACACCTCCTGAGACATTTTGATCACCAGGGGCTTGCTTGTAGACTGTAAAAAGGAAATAAATTCCAAACGCAATCAGGAAGGCTAACAATGGAATGAGTATTTTTTTCATTTTTATATTGTTAACTAAACGTAGTTTAACATAAAAAAATGAGGATTCATTTAAAAGTTGACTTCGAATGATTAATCCTCTAAATTAGATTTAACTATTTACTAACTTGGTCAACAAATGAAAAAACAATATTTACTATTACCCCTACTTGCCCTAGCTCTAGTGGCCTGTGAAGACAGTGAACCCGCTGAAGTCTCTTTGGAAATCGAAACCCCTGTTGTCGCAGAGGTAGATGAGCCAGAGGTGACAGAAGTGGAAGAAGCTGAAGAAGCAGAGGTCGAAGAGGTATTAGAAGAAGCTGAAGACATTGAATCAGAAGAAGAGGAGGGTGAAGATGATGAGGAAGCTTCAAGTGAAACAGTAGTAGATGCTGGAATGAACCTCTTTTTACACAAAGGCTTCACTGTCATGCATCCTGATGACTTAACCCCTCAAATTTCTGACTCTGCCAACGAAGTAAGCTTTGTGAGCGCCTCAGGAGAGGTTGCCATGGAAATCATGATTCAAGACGGAGATTATGTCACCTCTCTTGAAGGCAATGATCCAAGTGTTGCCAAGTCAATCAGCCATCAAGACGGAGTAGCATTCTTAAAATACAACAGTGATATAGATTACAATCCTACATCTATCACTTACTACCTCTTGTCACCGAATGGTTTGCAAACCTATAGCATTAACTTCCCCTTCCTTACGGAAGAGAGTGAACTTTCTGAAGCTGTTTTTGAATCTTTTGCCTTGATTTCTGAATAATCATTTAGATTCAAACCTCATAAAAGCCAGTCCATTCAAATCGAATGGACTGGCTTTTTTAAACCCATCAAACAGACCTTTCAAAAAAACTGGAGCTCAAATCAATAAACTTGACATTTCAAACTAAACCCATAAAATTCACCTGTTTTATTCCTTAATCTATTTTAATAAAATGAAAAAAAAATTTTTAATCCTGCCCCTGCTCATCTTAGCACTGGTTGCCTGTGACCAAGAAGAACCTGCTGAGGTTTCATCAGAAACCGAAACCCCTGTTGTTACAGAAGTAGATGAGGCAGAGGTGACTGACGAAGAGGCTGACGTTCCAACAGAGGCAATCGACCTCAGTACCCATGATCATGCAAAATTCACTCTAGACTATCCTTCTGACCTAGAAATTGAAACCATTTTAGATGAAGTAAATGACATTGTCAGATTTAGCGATGGTGAAACTGATGAAACCATCATGGAACTACGTGTCATGGAAGGAAATCGAGTTGGTTTTTTAGAACCTGTGCCAACCGGAGACACACTTGATTTTGAAAACGGAAAGTGGAACGTTGCCGTCAATGAGACTGGCTATTGTGACGGCCCAGGCTGTGGCGCCCCTTTTACAGCCTACACCTACTACGATGAAGCCAACAATCAAAGTTTTGTACTCCATTTCATGAACCAAACCGTCGAAACTGAATCTAGCAAATTAATTGCTGAATCCTTCAGCTTAAAACCCATCAGCATTTACACCAACGACCAATTCAGCATCAATCACACTGATGAATATTCACCCGTTACGGAGGATAGCACCACCGAATTTTCATTTGGAAGGGGCATGGAAGTTGTCATACAAAAAACCCAAGAATTCAGCCCCATTGAAGGCGCCAATGAAATCGGAAACATCGAACTCGTTGATGGAACAGCAACCACATGGCTTTATGAGTTTGACGAAACCTGTGAAGGCCCATCCTGTGGACCCACGCTTTTTTACACCTTAGAGGATCCAGAAACCAACACCATCTATGCCGTTTATTTTTATGGAGAATCTGAAGAGAGCGATGAAATACTTCAGCTAATCCAAAGCCTAAGAATACTCTAAATCGCTAAAAATCATAAAAAACCACTCTTCAGCAAAACGAAAAGAGTGGTTTTTTAGTTGTCCAACTATTCCCCTTCTTTGTGAAATGCATCCAGAATATAATCTCCTCCAATAAGTAACACCAGACCAATCAAAATTGTCAAAATCTCTCCCAACTTGTGCATGGACATCTGAACCAGAGGATAAGCGATAAAGTAACCCCCTAAAAAGGCAATCATCACCGTAAAAATATTCCGCCGACCTGTAAAAAGTTCTTTAAGTTTTTGATGCATGAGAGTATTGGTTATTAATTATTATTCATTTTAGAACCGTAGAGACGCCGAGGAATCCCAGAGGATTCATCATGTCTCAAAAACCCTCTCTAACTCCCCCAAAGGGGGAGGGCTGTACAAATGGGATTTTGGAATTGAGTCACTGGAGTCAATCCAGGCGACTTGCCCCAGCGACGAGTGTCAAATTCCCCTCTAATAGAGGGGTGCCCGGAGGGTGGGGTGTGCAAATAGGTGAGCAGAGCGGTGCCCGAAGGGTAGGTGTGTAAGATAAGTTTTTAGAATTTAGTTTGGAATTTGGTGCTTTAAAATTTGGAATTTAGAACTTATTTGGAAGCTGGTCATTAGACATCTTACTCAATTGAGGAAGGAATAAAACACATCAAAACTCTAGAACTGCGTATTGATCAAAAATGCCAACGCCAACGAAACCCCTAAACCAAACCCAGCCCTCAAAATATCTCGCCCCACCAACTTAAGGCTCTTTTTATAAGGTTGATGATCCCCCCTACTCCGCTCCGTCAAAGCCAACTCCCGCCCAGCCAGAAGCCCCAAAAAGACCCATGTCGTCGACATCGGCAAATCATTGAGCTGCTTAAAATAAAAGAGGATGAACCCATACACCAAATCAATGATCGTAGCCGAACGCACATTGTTAATATCCTTCTTCTCCGTCACCACCTCCTGAATCCCCCCTCCACGACGCCACATCAAATACCCCATCACCATAAAAATAAAAGCCCCAGCCCCCATAAACTGACTCAAGCTCGCCTCTCGAGGTAAAAAGACTGTCACATTCGCAATGTCATGCATCAGCCACTGACTCCACAAAAACCCCGTTGTGAACCACTGAAAAATAATCCAACCAGCCCCCACCGGCCTGTCCTTTTTTATAAATTTACTCACCCACTTAGCCATGATGATCCAAAACACATACGCCACTACAAAGGCCAACAAGTAACCAAATAAAGTCTTAGACAGCATCCCCTGGATCGTTTTAGCACTACTAAAAGCTGATAAAATCAAAAAAGAAGTGCTCACCGGCATCTTAAAGCGAGTCAAAATAATCAAAATGACAGGAGAAAGAAGTTGCAAATAGGCAAAATTCGTAGGCTGAGGAATTTCCGTCAAACGATCAAAATGAATATTAGATGTGAAGTAACCATAAGCAAAAGTGACTAAAAAAATACCTCCCACAAACAACCAAAGCAACCACCACGGCCGCTTTTTATTAGTGGTCAAAAAAGTCCCCAACGTCTGAATACTATCATTGGCAATGGCACTATAACCCGCCAAAGCAAAACCTGCCCACATGGCAATAGCAGGGTTATTATAAATCAAAGCCATACCAATAGAGATGCCTGCAATAGTATAAAGAAAGAATTGTTCTTTTTTGAAAAGCGCTTTTATCATTTTTATAGTGTTTACATTGACTCAATCTTAACATAACTCTTGCTAAAGTTAAAAATCCGCAAACACCAATTAAGCAAGAGCTTAAAGGAAATAAAGGCCATAAATCAACGTAAGAAACAAGGTTCCATTAGGGTTTTAAACCCCTTTTTAAAAAACATAGACTTTTTTCTTGACTTCCTATTTTTAATTCGATAAACTCTCTTTTGCTTAGACTGCTTTTAGCGCTGTTGAGAGTAAGTAAGCCTTTTGTTCTTTTGAATCAAAGGGGTGTTTCGAAGCCAAGTCCAAAGTACTTCGAAACACATTGCATTGCATTTTGAATGCAGTACAGAAAATAGACAGTTCAACATTTCGTTGAACTAAGCTATGCAGAATTTCTAGAGTTTTAATTTCACCTTTGGGTGAAACGCATTTGAATTAAATTCAAATGCACAATCAGGAATAAATTTACCTCAATATCTTGTATATTGAGACACAACTATTTCGAACAATTTTTCCGATTTTATATCGGAATTCAAACTTTTAATGAAGAGTTTGATCCTGGCTCAGGATGAACGCTAGCGGTGCGCCTAACACATGCAAGTCGAGCGACCCCACTTTGTTTTTGACTCCGTCAAAGAAATTCCGAGCTCCAAGCACCAAATTCCAAAAATAACCAAATCCTAATCATCTAAACCTTAAACGTTTAGAAATTGAAATTTAGGGTTTAGCATTTATTTGGGATTTGTGATTTGGAACTTGGAATTTCTGTCGAAGACAGTGTGGGGGAGCGGCGAACGGGTGAGTAACACGTTGGAACCTACCTCAGACTCAGGGATAGCCCACCGAAAGGTGGATTAATACCGGATAGTCTCGTAAGAGTAAAGCTTTTGCGGTCTGAGAGGGGCCTGCGGTCTATCAGCTAGTTGGTAAGGTAAAAGCTTACCAAGGCTATGACGGATATCTGGTGTGAGAGCATGACCAGACACAATGGAACTGAGACACGGTCCATACTCCTACGGGAGGCAGCAGTGAGGAATCTTCCGCAATGGGCGAAAGCCTGACGGAGCGACACCGCGTG
>JAUHXI010000018.1 GCA_030426875.1 bacterium | reverse complement strand
ATCCAGAATAGAAAACTTGTTCCGGACCTGAAAGGGCTTGGTTGGACCCTCTAGCTTACCTCCGGCATCCAAAGAGGGAAGGCTGCGCAACATGGAATTTAGAATTGAATCACGGAGTCAATCCGAAGCATTACACCAACAATGAGATTTCAGTACCGTAGAGACGCCGATTCATCGCGTCTAAACCAACCACCAACCAAACAATTCCCTCTAGTAGGGGCACTCGAAGGATGGGTGTTTAAAATAGGTTTTTGGAGTTTGGAGTTTATTTGAAATTTGTGATTTGAAGTTTGGAATTTAAAGTATAAATCCTAAATTAACATTCCCTTGTTCACTTCTAAAATCGATGTTAAAATATGCATGATATTTTTTAACTAACAAAAACATCAATGAAAAACGATGACGAGAAGAAGGCAAACGCCAAAGCCACAAAAGCTAAAAAAGACGATAAAAAAGTGGCCAGCACAAAAGCTAAAGTCAGTGTGAAACATGGTGGAAAAAAAGCCATCATCACCAAATTTGCAAAGCACCAAAAAGACACAGGTAGTGCACAGGTTCAGATTGCAATCCTAACCACTCGTATCAATGAGCTAACCGACCATCTTAAGGAACACAAAAAGGATAACCATTCTCGACGCGGACTCCTGCTCATGGTCGGTAAACGTCGAAAACTCCTCAACTACCTTAAAAACTCTCAACCTGAACATTATTCTGAGGTCATTGAATCCCTTAAGCTAAGAAAATAAGCTTACACAAGCTTATTTTTTTGTGCCCATTTGCTTTGGAACCATGAAAGAAAGTTTCAAATGATTGCCTATTCTCTTTGTGAGCTATAGCCATTCACTTGAAACTTTCATTGGTTCCAAAAACCTATATTTATTTCTCATTTAATTTTTATATTGTTATGGAACCTAAAATCTTTAAGATGCCCCTTGGCGACAAAGAACTGATTGTCGAAACAGGCAAATTAGCTCAAATGGCCAATGGAAGTTGTACCGTCCGCGTGGGCGATACCGTTATTTTAGCCACCGCCACCATGAGCAAGCGCGCTCGTGACGGCGTGAATTTTTTGCCGTTGATGGTCAACTATCAAGAAAAAATGTATGCCAGTGGTAAAATCAAAGGCAGCCGTTTTGTAAAACGCGAAACCAGACCCAGCGACGACAAAGTACTCATGGCTCGCGTGTCTGATCGAACCTACCGCCCTTTATTCCCCAGTGGATTCCATCGGGACATTCAAGTGATGCTCACCACGCTGTCTTACGACCTTGAAAATGAGCATGACATGATTGCCACCACAGCTGGTTCTGTCGCACTTTCCATTTCTGACATTCCCTTTGAGGGGCCAACTGCCACGGTTCGCGTGGGTTTGATTGACGGACAACTCGTTCTAAATCCAACCATGCAACAGCGTGCAACCTCTGATTTGGATTTGATTGTTTCTAGCGATGTGAACAACATTGTGATGATTGAGGCAGGTGCCAATGAGGTCACAGAAGAGAAAATGCTGGAGGCCATTCAATTTGGTAAAGAAGCCGCTAAAAAAATTGCTGCTTTCATTAAAGAAATTCAAAATGAAATTGGGGTTGAAAAAATGGAATTTGTGGAGCCGGAGAAAAATCAAGAAATTCTCACTTATGTAAAAGAGAATTACTCTGAAAAAATCATGGATGCGCTTTATTCCAAGCCTGGTAAGTTAGAGCGCTTTGCCTACTTTGCTGAAGTAGGAGTAGAAGTGACTGAGGCCTTAAAAGACAAGGTTCCTGAAGAAGATTTGGGACAAGTCGGTGATGCCGTCAATAAATTAGTTAAAACCATTGTCCGAAAAAACATCCTAGAAAATAAGAAACGGATTGGTGGTCGTGGTTTGGATGAGATTCGTCCTTTGAGTGTTGAAGCCGGCCTTCTACCAAGAACCCATGGCTCTGCTTTGTTTAATCGAGGTGAAACCCAAGGATTGACTACCTGTACTCTAGGAAGCCCCGGAGACGCTCAATTGCTTGATGGAATTGAAGGTGAAATTAAAAAACATTACTTCCATCATTACAACTTTCCCCCTTTTTCAGTGGGAGAAACCAGTAACCGACTTTTTACTGGAAACCGTGAGATTGGCCATGGGAGTTTGGCAGAACGTGCGCTTGAGCCAGTGCTACCAAGTAAAGAGGAATTCCCTTACACCATTCGAACGGTGACTGAGATCTTGGCTTCAAACGGGTCTAGCTCAATGGCTGCCACCTGTGGGTCTAGCTTGGCGTTGATGGATGCAGGTGTCCCCCTCAAATCAGCGGTTGGCGGTGTGGCAATGGGGTTGATGACCAATCATGATGATCCGTCTCAGTATGCCATTCTAACGGATTTGCAAGATGAAGAAGATTTTGGGGGCGACATGGATTTTAAAGTGACTGGAACTCGAAAAGGGATCACAGCGATTCAAATGGACATCAAACTCAAGAGTTTGGAAGATTTTGTCTTCGTGGAAGCCTTGGCTGCCGCTAAAAAAGGCCGTTTTGTGATTTTGGATGCCATGGATGCTGTGATTGGACAATCTCGCTCTGAATTGTCTGAGTTTGCGCCTCGGTTGCTTCCCATGAAAGTGGATCCAGAAAAGATTCGTTTCATCATCGGCCCTGGTGGCGAGATGATCAACAAGATCATTGCTGAAACTGGTGTGGAATCGATTGATATTGAAGACGACGGTGGGGTGGTGATCACGTCATTGAATGGTGAGAGTGCTAAAGCGGCTCACACTTGGATTACCAATTTGGTGGCCGACCCTGAAGTGGGCAAGGTTTACGAAAAGTGTAAGGTGACCAAGGTGCTTGAGTTTGGTGCGATTGCTGAGTTCATGCCGGGCAAGGAGGGAATGATTCATGTCTCTGAAATCAGTGATGAATTTGTGAAGGATGTGTCAACAATTATTAGTGAGGGTCAGATTGTGAATGTGAAGTTATTGGCGGTTGATACGCAAAAAGGTCGCTTCAAGTTGAGTCTGAAGGGTATTCCTCAGCCTGAAGGTGAATAGAAATTGAGAAATAAAAAAGCTCACAGTAGAATACTGTGAGCTTTTTTTGTACCCTATTAACTAGCCCACTTAACATCCTCATCTTCCCCTTCCTCTTGAGGCTTTTGATATACCTTTTCTCCTTTAGAATAAGCTGTTATCACACCATCTCCATTTAACATTGACTGAACTGCGCCAGCAATATTTGAAGGCTTACCATCAGTTTCTACAACTAAAAAATTGGCCCGCTTACCACCCTCTAAACTCCCGATTTCACACCCCTTGCCAAGTAAATTTGCACCGGCCAAAGTAGCACGATACAAAACTTCAGCCTCAGAAACTCTTGGGCTTTGATCTACATTATTATTACTTGCCAAACACCATTTCATAACATCAATCATACTTAAGGACTCCCCACCTGTTGCAAGGGCCCATTCAATACCATGTTCTCCAAGAGATTCAACTGGTATTTTTCCAGATAAGGTTGGTGTAAAAATAACACCATTAATACCACCTAACTGTCTCCATCCAGATGAATCAATAGCATCTGTTGGATTGATAATTGTTGTTCTATCATTCAAAATTTTACTCTTACCAAAAGCCTTCAATGTACTTGAGACTTGATCAGGATCAGTTGGCAAGTGCACTTGGATCCCAGTATCATTACATCTAGAAATAGAAGCCAACTCTTTTAGAATTCTTTTTTGCTCACCCATTCCAGAATTTATGGTAAGTATAAATCGATTACGATACTGCTCAGCCAAACACCTTGCAACAGAAACCACATGATCAGGTGATTCGTTCATAAGGCTGGAAGCAGCAACCAGGTCATTATCTTGAGCCAATGCTGAATTTAAAATATCTTCACGACTAGCATGAATAGCGGAAAGCAATGTACCATGCTCAAAAAGATCGGAGTCTAGACCGTCAAAAGCGTATGGATCAACAAATCCAGGAATAATAACACCGTCAGAAATCTCAGTAGCTTTTCCAATAACCCTCCTTGAAAGATCTCTTTCGACAAACTTAGTTCGTCCGACACCTCCAATCATTCCACTTTTTGGATTAACTAACAATGCGCCTTTTTTTCAAGGCGAAACTCACCATCTCTTGAAGCTATCAAAGAAGCTCTAAATAAATGTTTCATAATTAAAATATTTTTAGAAGACAAACAAGAAAATAATATAATCAAAAATTAAGAATACGTCAAACAAAATTCCTATGAAACCATAAAAAAGCAGGAGCCAGCCAATCAATTTAGCTCCACTCCTGCTTTATTATTCATACTATTTAAACCGACTTCCTCACAAAACGCAACACCGCATTTTCACCCAAATACTGCTCAATCGTCTTATCACTATCCTTCACAAACGATTGCTTGATCAAAGCAGACTCCTCGCGGAACTTCTTCTCCTTCCCCATCATGATCTTATCAACAATCTCAGCCGGCTTCCCCTCATTCTTCAACTGCTCAGCCCAAATGCCACGCTCCCGAACCACAACCTCCTCAGACAACTCATCTGGACTCAACACAACCGGATTCATAGCCGTGATATGCATCGCTACATCGCGAGCCTTTTCAGCATCATCACTTGTCAATTGAATGATCGCACCCACTTTTCCATTCGTGTGAACATACTCCCCCACTCCCTCACCCTCCACCATGTCCACCTCAATCGCCATGTTTTCACCCAATTTAGAAAAGAGCTGCTTCATGGCAGGATCAGCCTCAGCCTTAGCCGCATCCACACCAGAAGCCAATGCAGTGGCAAGAGCATTGTTTGCAATGGATAGAAAATCTTCATTCTTAGCCACAAAGTCAGTTTCACAAGAAAGCTTAACAATGACCGCCTTATTTCCCTCCACCTTCGTCAAAACAACCCCTTCAGACGTTTCGCGATCGGCCTTAGAAGCCGCCTTAGCAGCACCCTTTTTACGGAGAATGTCGATGGCCTTTTCCTCATCACCCCCAGCTTCTTCTAGAGCTTTTTTACATTGCATCATCGAGATACCAGTGCGATCTCGGAGTGCCTTAACTTGAGCAGCAGTAATATTCATTGTTTATTGATTATTAAATTATTAATTATTCTTAATTTTAATTGTAGTGACGCAAGATTTTGCGTTTGTACCATTATTCAGACGAATTAGAGTCCGCAGTGGGACTTGACACGTCCTCAACCACCACCTCATTGGGACTCAATCCCGCCTCCTCCAGCTCCTCCTCTTTAGTCTTCAAGCTTATTGAATCCTCCAGATCACAAGCCCATTTATAGATCAGTGGCATGCGCTTCCATCGTCCAGAGAGGGCAGCAAAACCCATTTGAATCAGGATGATGAACTGTAAGACCAGAAAAATATCCATGAAGAGTCCTAAAACAGTGAAGATGCGAGCCATGAAGAAGATCAAAGCCACAATCATCCCCTGCTTCCCATGGAAGCGACAGAACTCGCTGTCTTTCTTCAGATAAAAGGGAACGATGGCAAAGGGGCCAAAGTAGCTGAGCATGGCAATAGTCCGCTCATGTAAAGTCGTTGCATCCTGACGTTCTGGCTCACGTTTCTTTTTCTGCTTTTTAACCTTCCCACTTTCCACTTCCCCGTCCGAATCCTGAACCTGGCCTTCAGGAACTTGATCCAAAGGTGTTTGGTCTTGCTCAGGCATACTCAAGAAATAAGAACTAAAAACGTCATGCAATCATTCGTCCTAAAAACTATTTTGTCATCACTGCCTCCTTAGCCAAACCAAGGAAGTATTCAAGAGACTTGATGGCATCATCATTCCCAGGAATAGGGAAGTCAACAAGGTCAGGGTCGGCATTTGAATCAACAATCCCGATGACCGGGATTTTTAGCTTTCGAGCCTCCGTGACCGCAATGTTATCTCGAACAATGTCAGAAACAAAAATGACATCAGGCTTCCCCTTCATGTCCTCGACACCTGAGAGGGCCATGGACATTTTTTGGATTTTCTTGTGGAGCTTGGTTTGTTCTTTTTTGGTGTACTTAGACAAAGCACCACTGGCAGAATCTTCCTTGAGTTGTTTAAAATAGTTGATCCGCTCTTTGATGGTCTTATAGTTTGTCAAAAGGCCAGGAATCCATTTGTCGGTTACAATCGGCATGCCAGATTCCTCTTTGATTTGAGTGAGTAAACCACGACACTGCTGCTTGGTTCCCACAAAGAGAATCTCCTTTCCGTTCTTAGCAGATTTATTTAAAAATTCCAACGCTGTCACAAGCCGCTGAGCAGTTTGCTTGAGGTCGAAAATATGAATCCCGTGCTTGGTTCCATAAATGAAAGGTTTCATTTTAGGGTTCCAACGCGAGGTGGGATGACCAAAATGCACAGCATTTTGAGCCATTTCTTTTAGAGAAATATCACTCATGATCCTTGGGGTTACACGCTTCACTCCTTCACATCAAGGTGTAGTCACAGCGCAATGCTGAGCAGGATGCCTCAATCCAGAATGAAACTATTATTAAGTTATTGCTCAAAGAGCTTATCAATTTAAAGCATAAAATGCAAGGAAAATGCATCCCCACCCCCGTCATTGAAAAGTCATTTTAACTTGACAAATTATTAAAGATATATAAAATATACATAAATTCACCTCCACTATCATGTTTAAAGGCTCACCTCAAAAACAGAAAGAAACGGTTGAAGACTGTTTAAAGGGCTTTTTGAGAGATGCAGAACGGCACGAAAGGAGCCGGTATATTTATGAAATTACAGCCCTTACTGTTTCTACTATTTTGGAGAACAGCGGAATTAATATCGGTGAACAAATCAGCACACTCACAGGGGCTCTCATTCGCCTGAAATTAAGTCAATTCATTCTAGTGAATACCAGGGAGAAAATGGAACTCAACGAAGGTGTAACTGAAATAGAAAGAGCCCTCGTTTCATTAAGAATAAGACACCTTGTGAGTGACCTAGAAGGCACTTCAGAACAAGGGGTCAAAACAGATTTTTTCAAAGTGGCAGCCTAATCCATCAAACAGAAGAGTGCGTGTGACTTAAACACTTCTGACCAACTCCACCACCCCCTCCATGTGATTCGTCTGAGGAAACAGGTCAAACAAGGCCGCTGACTTGATGTTATAGTCCGTGAATTTTGGCAAGTCTTTACCCAACTGCTCCACATTGCACGAGATGTAAATGATCACCTCCGGCTTGAGCTTTTTGAGTTGAATGATGGTCTCCTGATGCATTCCCGAACGGGGTGGATCAGTGATCACGTAAAGTGGCTTGTTCGGAAATTTAACCTGCTTGAGCCGCTTCGCATCCATGCAAATCGCCTCCGCTTTTTTGGTGAGAGCATTACGCTCAATGTTGGCCTTTGCTGCCACAGTACAACCTTCAAACGCCTCAATCGTGGTCATGCCGCTGAAGAGATCTGCGTTGATGACACCAAAGGCTCCCACACCACTATACAAATCCAACAAATGTGCCTCAGTGGTTGGGTAATTTTTGACCAATTCATGAACATAAGCATGCATTTTTTCGGCCATGATGCTGTTGTTCTGAAAAAAGCCCTGGCAACTATAGTGGAAAGTTTTGCCAAGAATGGTCTCCTCCAACATATCTGAACCCTTAATGATTTCAAAATCCTCCCCATAACTCTGAGAGCTTTTGGCTTTCATGTTGGTGATCAAGACATTATTCGCTGTGGAAATTTTTGCATATTCCTTCACCTTTTCCACGGCCTGATCGTAGCGCTCCCCTTGCCTATTTAGAACGATTGAAACAGAAGAATCGTTCTGCGGGGTTCGAATGACGGCGTATTTGAAGGTGCCTTCGTGGGATTTGACGTTAAAATAATCAAATTCCGGACCAAAAAAAGCATTGATTTCGATGATCAACGTGTTCAACTTACTATTGCTGATGACACACTGCTTAACAGGAACCGTTCGCCACCATTTTCCTTTTTCGCGAAAACCCAGACCAGTTGGCGTAAAAACCATGTCCATCCGATTGCGGTAGTGCCACTCGCTGTCGGAATAAACCTGAATGTCCGAATAACCAATCTCAGTGATCAGTTTCTTCTTTTTATTCTCCAGTTGAACTGAGTAAGGAATGTGCTGCATCGCGCACCCTCCACACTTTCGCTCTTCGGTTTTTTCCTCCGTTGGATTGGCAAAATAGGGGCATTTGGGAGTGCGGGTCTGTGTGTTTATGGTCATTGGCTTTGGGTGTGATTGAATGCTTGAATAGTGTACATGTTTATTCACTCCACATGCAAAGTTACATAAATCCCTCCAGGGTTTCTATTTCAAGTTGATATAAATCATACAAAAAAACCATAATTCATCCAGGCAATTGGAATAACAATTTATTTTCTATGCTTAAACTTGATCGACCACTAATTTCTCAGGAACCCACTTATTAAATAGGCTTCTCGCCCATGGCGAAGTCGGCCATTTAAGTTGAGCAATGGCCAAATTTTTGGTGGCCTTGCCTCGAGAATCAACACCTCTAAGTAATTCAATTGCCAAAGGATGTATGGCAATAGTTGAGCCCTCTGGTGGAATATAAATATCAACACTGTTAACAGTGTTATAATAAGAGCTCTGACGACTTACATTTGGATATAATTTATTATGGGTATTCAAACTCTCAAAAAAAGCATTCAAGAATGGTTGAGCCTCTGTTTCATTAGGAAAACTTTGATTCTTCAGCCTATCAAGCGAGGTCTGAACACGAGCAAAACTCTCTTGAAAAGCTAATGAATCCTCAGCAAGAGGAAGCAATTTATCTCTATTTTCTAGCACCCATTGCTCTGCGACTTCTCTAAAAAGAGTGGCTTCATTTGGGTGGCTTACTCCGATCGCTGTCGCAACAGCTTGATACCCCTCTGCTGGTCGACCATTATCAAAGCTGTTCGCCAAAGCTAACACGGCTGCCGTTCCAGCATCACCTTCTCCTATCTTACCATCCACAAGGTTGAATGCTTTATTAAGCAAGGTTCTAACATCATCTGCCTGCAAACCGCGTTCAATCATTTCTTTTAGGGTAGAAGATGAAGGATTTTCACCCTCCTGTCTATCTACTGATCCTTCTAAATGAGTCGTCATGAGAATTTTTTCTAACATTTATACCTTAATTATAACAAATTTATAACAAATTGTAAAGCATTCACCCCTATTTTTTTATGCTATACTACCCGCAATGAAAACTCCAAAAGTCACCGTCGGCCTGATCACCTTTAAGGGCATCAAATACTTGGAACATAGCCTAAGCTCCTTGCTTGACCAAGATTACTCAAACATTGAATATGTGATTCGAGATCAGAGTCCTGAAGGTGAAGCTTATGATTGGATCAAAAAAAATCATCCTGAATTTTTTGACAAAGCCACGATTTTTAAAGGTGAGAATCTGATGCACAGTGGCGGGCACAATGCTCTGATTCGAGAGATGAAAGGAGACATTTATGTGTTTGTGGGTTACGACATGCTCTATCCAAACGATTTTGTGAGCAAGATGGTGGAGGCAATGCAAAAAGATGACACCCATGTAGCCACTTGCAAGGTGATGCATTGGGATTTTGCTCAGGTTGAAAAAGAGAATTTACATGGCTCTAAATCTGATGTGATTGATACCTATGGAATCGGAATCACTAAAAGTCATAAATTTTTTGACACCGCTCAAGGCCATAAAGCCGATGAACTTTCAAAAATGCCAAAAATTCTCGGCCCCTCTGGAACACTAGGAGCACTTGATAAAAAAGCCTTAAAAGCCATTTCCTACAAAAATAAAGAGGGCAAATTGGAATATTTTGATGAAAATCTGCATTACAAAAATGACTGTGATTTGAGCTATCGATTGGGCTGGGCTGGCCTCAAATGCAGTGTGGTGGATTCGATGGTTTATCATGACCGACAACTGGGCGAAACGAGCACAGGAATGATTAAAAAATTTAAAGACCATCACCAAAAAGGGGCGTGGGGGAAGGAAAGCTCACTATTGGGTCACCTGGTCACGGTTCGGAAGAATTTTGACCCAAATTACTCATTTTCTGTTAAACTGAGAACCAGATTAAGCCTGATGGCACGTTATCTTTACACACTCTTTCTGGCTCCAAAAATGCTCAAAACTTATGCTAAAGTAAAGAAAATGGAAAAGGAAATCGAAGCTCGAAAAAAACAAATGAAGAAAAAAGTTTCGGCGGAGGAAATGGAAACGTTGATGGTTTAACATTTAATTCAAGATTGAAAATTGAAGATTGAAAATTCCTCTAAACCAAAGGCCTCCATCATCATTCTAGACTACATGAAAGCCAAGCGAGTGTGTCAGAATGTGAAAAGCATCTTAGTTCAAAAAGTCGATTTTCCAATAGAAATAGTTGTGGCAGATAACTCAAGCAATCCCGAGAACGCTGATCAACTCAAAAAATTAGACAAGTATGAGAACGTTCAAGTTCACATCAACAATTCAAATTTAGGCTATGTGGAGGGGAATAATGGAGCTGCCAAACATGCCACTGGTGAATACATATTAATTGTGAACCCTGACATCATTTGGCGGGAGGATGACACACTGCAGAAAATGATTGACTACATGGATCAACATGAAGAGATTGGAATCTTGGGCCCCAAACAAATTAATGATGGCAATGGCGAAGTAGCCATGACTGTTCGGGCCTTCCCCAAACTCTTCCTGCAGATCGCTCGCCGGACCTGGCTGCGCAAGCTCCCATTGATTCGAGGTTGGGTTGAGCACGATGAGATGCAACATCTAAATTATAATAAAATTCAAGAAGTCGATTGGCTACAGTCCTCATTTTGGGTGATGCGAAAAGATTTGTGGGACAATGTTGGGGGGCTGAGTGACGATTACTTCCTTTTCATGTCTGACCCAGACATGTGCCACAAGGTATGGAAGAAGGGATTCAAAGTGGTTTATTATCCTGAAGCAACTGTCTATGCAGACGGCATTCGCTTGAGCCAGGGCGGCATGAAGGCCTTCTTTCAAAAATGGACCCTAAGGCAACACATGAAGGATGCGATTAAATACCGATGGAAACATTTATTTGGAGGGAATCCGAGGCAGAGCTGATAAACACACATAGCAACCTCTTAATTGTTCGAATAAAGGATCAGGCTTTTTCCAGGTTAATCGTTTTATATTTCCCATCCAAAATCGCCCGGTAGCCAAATTTATAAAGGAAACCAACCCCAGCCAAAGCACTGCCTTCAGAAATAATAACATCCAGCTTTCTTGAATCATTTACCAGCGAAGCCACTACTTTTGATGTGATAAATTTTCCCCATTTTCCATTGCCCATAATAAAAGAGCTTGATGTACTTAATTTAAGTTCCAATTTATGAACTAAGTGATTTGGAATATGGAGCTCACCGGTAAAACCGGTGTCTAAAATAAACCATTCATAATGATCCAGCTCTCTTCCTATTAATTTGATTCTGACGTAGGGAGTATTGTCGACAATTATTCCCTCAATCATAAAAAACCAATAGATGTGTGTAAAGTATTTTTTCGTTCTCTATGAACTGCCTCAGCAGTTTGAAAACCTATTCGAGCTAAATAAAAACGCTTGTTTGGATATTTCTTTCGGGCAAGTTCTATGCAACTGAATTCTTCCGTGTCTAAAAAAATATCTTCTGATTCAACCTCAATGGCTAAATACTTACCGTTGTGAGCTGGCTCGTATTGCCCCTTAATCGCTTCATAAATAGCATCACCTCTTTCGGCAACTCCTTTGTGATCAATCCCTTTTTTTAGTAGTGATTTACTCATTCCAGTGAAATTTACTTGCACCCTCATCATACACAAATCACCCAAAAAAGCAAGCCCACAAGAGTGGTCAGGGGTCAGTCTTTTTTATTTTAGAGGGTTTTCTTTTCCTTCAACGGCATCCGCTGCTCCCGAATTTTCACCTTCAGACTTGACTCATTGTTTTTATGAATTCCCAACTCATGCTCGCGAACGATGACCGAAGCCTTGTGCAAACTTTCAAACGTTCCCGCATCGATCCACTCCCCCTTAACCTGATGCGCGGTGAGCTGAGCTTGCTTGAGGTAAATATTATTCAAATCAGTGATCTCATACTCCAATCGATCTGAGGGAGTGAGGCGCTCCGCATATTCAGTCACCTTATTGTCGTACACATAAAGCCCGGTTTGAGCCAGGTTGGATTTTGGAAATTCTGGTTTCTCTTCAATGCTCAACACCTTACCAGCCTCACCCATTTCCACCACACCAAAACGCTCCGCATCCAGAACCTTTTTAACGAAAATTTTCGCCCCCTCTTTATGATTTGAAATCACGTCCGAAAAATCATCGGTATAAATATTGTCTCCTAAAATAAGGGTACACGCATCCCCCCTAACAAAATCTTTCCCAATCACAAAAGCTTCAGCGATGCCCCGAGGCTGATCTTGGACCTCATAAGCAAAGCGGGCACCAAATTCCCTTCCTGAACCGAGTAAATTCAAATAATCTCCCGAACATTCTGGGGCCACAATGATCAAAATATCCTTTACCCCTGCCTTGAGCAAGGTATTTAGAGGGTAGTAGATCATCGGTTTATTGTAGACCGGCAAAAGCTGCTTACTAGTTACCTTGGTGAGCGGGTAGAGCCGCGAACCTGAACCGCCAGCGAGGATAATTCCTTTCATATTTATTACTTATTCAAGAGTCATTTGGAATGAAGGTCACTGGAGTCAATCCGCAGAATTGCTCCGGCGATCAGGGGTTTTTTAGAATTTAAAACTTAGAATTTAAAATTCTAAAACCTCTTAGTGAGCCAGTTTACTACAAAATGAATGGAATTACAACTCGTAAAATCCTCTCACTTTTTCCAATACCTGAGAAAGTAAAACGGTCTCAACCACTGATTCAGATCTCACCTTCCATTCGATTGAATCACTTTCTAAAGTTCGATTAGAAATCACCAAACGAACCGGAATTCCAATCAAGTCAGCATCAGCGAGTTTGGCTCCCGCTTGCTTGTTGCGATCGTCATAAAGCACTTCAATTCCAGCTTCCAACAATTCAGCATAAAGCGTATCGCAAGCAGAGGCAACGACCTCATCTTTACCCAAGCTCACCAAGTGAACCTGAAAAGGAGCCACTGATTTGGGCCAGACAATCCCCTTTTCATCATTGTGAATTTCAACAACCGTCGCCATAGTGCGGCCGATTCCGATGCCATAACACCCCATGTAAAACGGCTTCTTTTTACCATCTTGATCCATAAAGTCTGAATCCTTCATTTTATCGGTGTAATGGGTTCCTAATTGAAAAATATTCCCCACTTCAATCCCCTTCCCCTCCTGGAGCAGCATGCCATCTTCAGATTTTGCCCCTTCAGGCGGCATGGCGATGTCAGCCAGCTGATCGACTGTAAAATCTTTTTCATAATTAACGTTGATTGTATCCTTCCCCAATTCATCCGCACCGGTGCACAAGTTATAAGCTGTCTTAAGAGAAATATCTCCAATTTTCTTGATTCCAATTTTTAGTGGTGAGACATAGCCGACCACAGTGCCAAGGGATTGAATCTCCTGATCAGTGGCCATTCTCAATTTATAGCATCCCAAAACATGCTGGAGTTTGACTTCGTTGATTTCTAAATCCCCTCGAATCACAGCCATCACAGGCTCATCTTGATCGGTAAAATAAATGATGGATTTGATGTGCTGCCAGGCCTCATTCTGATGAACTCTACACCCTTCCTCAATAGAATTGCCTCGTTTCACCTCAACGACTTCTGGGAGTTTCATTTCCTCTTCAAG
>JAUHXI010000185.1 GCA_030426875.1 bacterium | reverse complement strand
GACTTTGCGTCTCTAAACATAAATTTTCCATCTAAAATCTAGAATAAAAATTGAATAAAACTAAAAAATTCACCAAAGGCTTGTTGATCGGAATGATGGCATTGATGCTTGGCAATATTACCAATGGATTAATGGGGGATGAACAAGCAATCATTCCCGAAGCTTATGCAGCCCCCTGCGGCTATGATGATGCTCTATTTGAAAATTTGAGTGATGCCGCTAAAGCAGATCTTCAAAAAAAAGAATCTGAAGGAAATTGTGGGAACGACGAACCTGTTGATGATGATGAAGTTGAAGACTTAGTTGAAGAAGCTCAAGATGGCACCTTTCAAAGCATTCGAGCTAATATCAAACCCCCCAGTGACGCACCCGAAGAAGTTCAAAATAAAGTGTTGGATGAAGTGGCTGAGACGGCCATGAAAGCGCATGGCATTTTTGCCCCTATGATCAATTTTGCTGCCTTTCAGATTGGGAATTTTTTGAACAACGACTACATCTATTTTGGCAGCATGGGAGACATGCTCCAGAACATCTGGGTCATTTCGCGGAATCTAGTGAATATCATTTTTGTGTTCATTTTGCTCTGGCTCGCCGTCAAAACTATTTTTGTACCGGACGGTGGGCTGGATGACCTGAAAAAGAGCCTCCTAAAATTTGTACTACTCTTGATTGCCGTCAACTTTTCGTGGCTGGGCACCAAGGTGATTTTAGACGCTGCCAGTGTGGGAACCCAGGTGGTTTTTGCCATCCCGTCGGGAATCAGCAACGGCCCCCAGTATGAAAATTGCCAGGTCAACACCAACGCGCAACAGCCTCTCAAGGGAATGTGCTACCCCACCAAAATTTTTGCCCCCACCGATTCAGGAGGGAGTAAGGTCTTGTACTTTCAAGACAAAGAAGGAGACGATGATCATTGTGCCGCAGTCGAAGCCGCTTATGACGATCTTTATGATGAAGATGGGAATGAAAAAGTACCCACCGATGAGGCCAATGAAATTTTTAGGGGTCGCATGTCCATGTGCATGGAAAGTTTGAATCTCACTAAATATGAGCAAAGCAGCTCTGTGATTTACATGACCTATGGCATGGCCCGTATTCAAAATTTGGTGGATGCCATGGGCAGCGGAGACAGCAAGGCTCAATTGGCTGTGGGGGTGCTGATGTCGATGATCCTTCAGCTGGTTTACATGGTGGCACTTTTGGCCCTACTCGTCGCCCTTATTTTTAGAATGATGGCCTTGTGGCTACTGGTGGCAGGCTCCCCTGTTTTAGTGCTACTGTTTTGGTTTGGTGAAAGTGGTGGTGGCGATGGCCTGAAACGTTACTTCAGCTTTGACCAGTTCATCAAATGGGCTTTTGTACCCGTTAAGGTGGGGATTATTTTTGCCGTCACCTTCATCATGATTTCGGCGGGACAAGCGATTGGCAACTTTAGAATCACCTCAGAAGACAACGGGAATGGCTTGATTCAAAAAATCCTTGAACCCGAGGCCCTCTTTAGCGGCGTTGGCTCGCTTCAAAGCTTGATTTGGTTCTTGATGACCGTCGTGGTGTTATGGCTTGGAGTCTTTGCTATTCTTGGAGACTTGGCCATTGTTGGACCTATGTTTGACCAAGTTAAAGAATTTGGTAAAAAGACGGCCACCAGTATTGGAAAACTTCCTTATGTGGCGCCTATTTTACCGCAAGGCATGTCGCTTAAAAAGATTCGGGAAACCATCGATCCTGTGTACAATTTAAATAAAAAAGTGTCTGAATACGAAAATGATGATGACAGTGGCAGCACAGCTAATGATTTGAATGAATTCAACCGTAGCAAGGTGGACTGGAAAGACATCGAAGCCATACGCACTAGGCAGAATTTTGGTCCTGAAGAGGCTAAGTTAATTGCCCGTGAATTCAAGACCAGTCTGGATAAAATGCGTAAATTTAGCGACCGCCAATTGATTGATAAGTTTGTTAAATCTGGAGCCACTAAAGCTCAAGCAGAAGACTTGGTGAAGAAGCTCAAAAAACATTGGGGATCAGGCGATGAGGATAAGAAAAAAGATCCAAAGGAAGCAGGAAGCCGGGCTGAGGCAGCGGAATCAGTGAAGACTCCAGATACAACAACACCAACCACTAGGACCACAGAAGTGATTGCTGGCGACATAGCGGACAAGGAAAAACTGATTGAGTCTAAAAAAGAAACACTAGCATTACATAAAAAGAATATAGAAAATTTTGAGGCACGGATCAAATCCGGACAATTGAACGATCAACAAAAGAACACGGTTCAGGAGTCATTGGATAAAGAAAAAGCAAGTCAAAAAGCAGCTGAAGAAAATATTGAAACCATTAAAAAAGAATTGGAAACTCTAAAAAAGGAGAAGCCAGTTGAATAGAAATTCAATATGAATAAACATGGGGGAATTCTGAAGGCGACATTCGCGAATGTCGCCTTCAGGACACTTGGTGTTTCACTTGATCCCACCCTGCAAATCAACAGGAAATCCTTCGTATTTTTAAGCAGGTGGCTGCAGTGGAGGTTGAGCGGGTGGCTGGTTTTGAATTGGAGGCGGTGTCGTCGGAATATGTATTTGTGGAGGTGCGGGTGCCTGAGGCGTTGGCTGAGGTGCTGGCGTGGTGGCAGGAGCCTGATTCATCTGGCCTGAAGTAAGAGGTGAAGCCCCTTGAACTTGAGGTGGGTGTTGGTGAGGCTGAGCAGGTACCGGAGCTGGTTTAGCTTGAGGGGGTGG
>JAUHXI010000017.1 GCA_030426875.1 bacterium | reverse complement strand
CTCAGACTTTGACCAACCACGAGTATCAAAAGCTCCGAAACATTGCTCTTAAAGTGATTCGCCATTTGGGGATTGTGGGGGAGTGTAACATTCAGTACGCCCTCGATCCAAAATCTGACGAGTATCGGGTGATTGAGGTGAATGCTCGTCTTTCTCGCTCATCTGCTCTCGCCTCTAAGGCAACGGGTTATCCTTTGGCTTATGTGGCAGCAAAGTTGGGCTTGGGTCAAATCCTGCCAGAAATTAAGAACAATGTGACGGGTAAAACCTCGGCTTGTTTTGAGCCAGCCCTTGATTACGTGGCCCTAAAGATTCCACGCTGGGATCTCAATAAGTTCCGTAAAGTGTCCGATGTGATTTCCACCGAAATGAAGTCTGTGGGAGAAATCATGGCCTTGGGTCGGAATTTTGAGGAGGTGCTGCAAAAAGGGCTTCGTATGATTCAAATTGGAGCCTTTGGACTAACACACCATCCTTTTAAATTTGATGACATTAAAGATGCGGTCGAAATCCCCACGCCGCGGCGGATTTTTGCTTTGGCAGAAGCTTTTAATAAAGGGTATGATATCAAAAAACTCTACAAATTGACTGGTGTGGACCCCTGGTTTTTGGGGAAGATTGAGAACATTCAAACGCTTAGAAAGCAAATCAAAAAACTCAAGTCTCTCAAAAATTTGGATGTTGAGCAAATGCGAACCCTCAAGCAAGCTGGCTTTTCGGATCGACAGATTGGAGACTTGTTGGGGGCGGAAGAGATGAAGGTGAGGGGGTATCGTAAAAAATTGAAGGTGATTCCGGTGGTGAAGCAGATTGACACCCTGGCTGCTGAGTTCCCTGCCAAGACGAATTACCTTTATCTGACTTATTGGGGGGATAAAGATGATATTTCTTTTGAAAGCGGTAAGCAATCTAAATCTAAAAAGAAGGCTATTGTACTTGGTTCGGGGCCGTATTGTATTGGCTCTTCCGTTGAGTTTGATTGGTGTTGTGTGAATGCGATCAAAACACTGAAGAAGAAAAAATATGAGTCGATCATGATCAATTACAATCCCGAGACGGTGAGTACGGATTATGATGAGTGTGACAAATTGTATTTTGATGAATTGAGTTTGGAGCGGGTGCTTGACATTCATGATAAGGAAAAGCCGAATGGAACGATGATTTCGATGGGGGGGCAGATTCCTAATAATTTGGCGCTTAAATTGGATAAGGCGAAGGTGAAAATCATGGGGACGAGTGTTAAAGATATCGACCGGGCGGAAAGTCGGGATAAATTCTCGGCCTTGTTGGATGAGTTGAAAATCGATCAGCCGCTTTGGAAGGCTTTCACCAAAATTTCTGATGCGTATAAATTTGCGGACAAGGTTGGGTATCCTGTTTTGGTTCGACCCAGTTATGTTCTGAGTGGAGCAGCGATGCGGGTGGCGCACACTCATTATGAGTTAGAGAATTTTTTGGGGGATGCGGTCAAGGTCAATTCTGAAGCGCCAGTGGTGATTAGTAAATTTGAAGTGGGGGCTCGTGAGATTGAGATGGACGCGGTGGCACACAAGGGGAAGGTTCAAATTTATGCCATCAGTGAGCATGTAGAGGATGCTGGGGTTCATTCGGGGGATGCGACGATTGTGCTGCCTCCTCAAAAAACCTATTTGGAAACCCTTAGGCGGGTGAAAAAGATTGGGAAAAAATTGGCCAAAGCACTGAATATCACCGGTCCATTCAATATTCAATTTTTGGCTAAGAATAATCAAATTAAGGTGATTGAACTGAACCTTCGTTCGTCTCGCTCTTTCCCTTTTGTTTCAAAGGTAACCAAATATAATTTCATTGAAATTGCTACGCGGGCGATGCTTGGTGATGTGGATAAAAACCCTCGTTATCAGACGGTTGATTTGGATTATGTGGCGATCAAGTTTCCTCAGTTCTCCTTCCCGCGTCTTAAGGGGGCGGATCCGGTGTTGGGCGTAGAAATGGCTAGTACGGGTGAGGTGGCGTGTTTTGGTAATGATTTGGAAGCAGCTTTTCTTAAATCTTATTTGGCGGTTGGCTATAAAATTCCAGAGAAAAATATTCTTCTTTCTGCTGGTTTGATGAAGGATAAGGTGAGTTTGTTGGAGTCTGCGAAGTTGATGAGTGAGATTGGCTTTAATGTTTTTGCGACGCCTGGAACGGCTGAATTTTTGAAGGAGCAGGGGGTGAAGGTAAAGGTGCTTTATACGGTTTCGTCTAAAAAATCACCCAACATTCAACAGGCGATTGAGGGGGGCAAGATTGATTTGGCGATTGTGATTCCGACTAAATATGCGCATGATGAGATCACCGATGGCTATCGGATTCGGCGGATGTGTGTGGACAAGCACATTCCACTACTCACCAATGTTCAGTTTGCCAAAACCCTTATTCTATCTTTGAAGAAGTACGGGGTGGAGGATTTGGAGATCAAGGCGTGGGATGAGTATGGGAATTAGTTTACTAACTCATTTTACGCACTCTTCCTAATTTTGTGAAACTCTAGCAGTGGACAGTGATCAGTGGTGAATTAGCCTAATAATTCTTTCACCACCTTATTAACCACTCCTCCATCAGCCCTCCCTTTCAACCTACCCATAGCTGTCCCCATCACTTTTCCAAAATCACCTGGTCCCGCTCCAGTGTGGTCGATGACCTCTTGAATGATCTGTTTCACGTCCTCCTCAGAAAGTTGCTCTGGCATGTATTTTTCGAACACAGCGATTTCAGAAAGCTCTTTTTCAGCTGCTTCCATGTTGCCCCCGCTCTTAAACCCTTCTGCGGCTTCTTTTCGTTGTTTGATAGAGCGGCTCAAAATCCCCAGGACTACCTCATCGTCAGCGATTTTATCTGCCCCACTGGTTTCGTATTTCATGATGTCAGCTTTGAGCATTCGTAAAGTGCCCAGAGTTGGATCTTTGGCTTTCATGGCAGCGATCATGTCGGCAACAATTTGGTCTTTTAGCATAATTTTTTACGACTAAGGGGTAAATGGTTGGTTATTTGACAGTTTTTTAAGGATAATATTTGCGAATATTGCCTAAAGAGGTGGGCCCGCTCACTGCCGCCCTCTTAATTTCATTGCTTTTTCTAAGCGATCAAAGGCTGAGACATAAGCGGCCTCTCTCATGCTGCAATCGAAATCCTTTTGAAACTTTAAGGTGCGCTGGAAGGCTTCGTTTATACCTCGTTTGAGTTTCATTTGCACCTCTTCTAAGGTCCAATAATACGCTTGTTGATTTTGCACCCATTCAAAATAAGAGACGGTCACCCCTCCAGAGTTTGCAAGGATATCAGGAATGATGACCACTCCTTTTTTTTCTAAATACGCATCTGCCTCACCATTTACTGGTCCATTGGCGAGCTCTAGGATTAGTTTGGCTTTGACATTTTTCATGTTTGCCTCATTAACCTGGTTTTCCATGGCAGCGAGAACTAAAATGTCACAGGGTTTTTCCAGGATTTTTTGAGCGTCTACCACTTCGCCTTCTGAGCTTTTGATGACAGAGCCTTTTTCTTTTTTGATTTTTATGATGGCGTTGGGATCCATGCCTTTGGCATTGTAGATCCCACCTTTGGAGTCACTCACACCCACAATGGTACAGTTCATCTCGTGGAGGAGTTCAGTGGCGTATTGACCTGCATTTCCAAAGCCTTGCACAACCACTGTCATGGCTTCGGGTTTCAGGTTGTTTTGCTTCATGTATTCTTCCAAAATATAGGCACCCCCTTGTGCAGTGGCTGTGTTTCGACCCAATGAACCTCCCACTTCGATGGGTTTTCCGGTGACAACTCCTGGTTGGTGTCTGTTGCTTAGTTTTGAGTATTCATCCATGAACCATGCCATGATTTGTGGGTTTGTATACATGTCTGGGGCTGGTATGTCATGCTCTGGGCCGATGATTTGGTAGATGGCTTGAACGTACTTTCGAGTGAGCCGTTCTAATTCCCCCTGAGACATGGCTTTGGGATTGCATTTAATTCCCCCTTTAGCTCCTCCATAGGGAATGCCTGCCACAGAACATTTCAGGCTCATTTCGGTGGCTAAGGCTTTGATTTCATCTAGATTAACCTCAGGAAAATAACGAAACCCTCCTTTAAAGGGGCCGCGAAGCTCTGAATGTTGCACCCGATATCCTTCAAATACTTTTAGACTTCCATCATCCATTCGTATGGGGAGTGAGACGATGAGGCTTTTTTGGGTGTGTGAGAGGATTTCTAAAATTTCTGGGTCTAAATCCATGCATTGGGCTGCTTTTTGCATGTTTTTTAAGGTGTTTTGGTAGAAGTTCATTGTTTTGAAGTCTAAATTATAGCCCTTAATCATAATTCCCACATGGACGGTGGTATGAGAATGGGTGTTTTTTTAATGCCTTCACTTTATACCTGTGGTGTTTTTATGAAAAGTTTTTGAAGTAGGCAGGATTACGTTTTCTGCTAAAAATATACTACTTATTTTGAACAAATTATTTATTCATATTTTTTGTTTAAATAAAGTCATATTTTATTTAATATAAATGAATAAATAATTTGTTCATATTGGTGTGAACTTCATTTTTTAACCACCCTCAATTGATGAATACAATTTTTAAACACTAAATTATTATTTTAACTCGATTGAAACCAATATTTATTGATTTTTCAGGTCTTTTTTTAATTTTTATTCACCAAATAATTAAATTTTTTATTCACCAATTTTAGTTTATAGAGCGGTATTTAATTTGAATAAAAAATTAGTACAATTGACCTTCATCTATCTTTTTTATGAAAAAAGGTTTGCCCCCTCTAATTTCATCCTGTAGACTGGTTCTATATTCTTGTTTCGCCAGTTTTTGTTTGATCAAAAAAACTATTCATTTACTATATTAAATGGCTAAGGAACTAATCATTGCCAGCTTAGATGTCGGCAGCTCAAAAATTCGTGTTGTCATTGCCTTGATTCAAGAGGGTAAAAAAACACCTAACATCATTGGTGTGGGAGTTGCTCCGTCTACTGGTATGCGAAAAGGAAATATCATTGATGTAGATGAAACGATCAGTAATATTTCTGCAGCGCTTGAGGATGCTGAGCGAATGAGTGGGGTTCCAGTTCATCATGTGTTTGCTTCTATTTCTGGTTCTCATGTGGAGTCGTTTGATAGTAAGGGGGTGATTGCCATTTCTCATGCGGGTTCAGAGATCATTGATGATGACATCAACCGGGTGCTTGAGGCGGCTCAAGCGGTCAATATGCCATCCAATCGTCGGATCCTTCGCATCATTCCAAAATCATTTTCTATTGATGACCAGCAGGGGATTAAGAATCCTGTGGGCATGATTGGGGTTCGTTTGGAGGTGGATGCTCATATCATTACGGGTCAATCTACTATTGTTAAGAATCTTGAAAAGGCCATTCACCAGTCTGGTGTAGACATTGATGATTTGATTCCTGCTAGCCTTTCTGCGGCTGAGGCGGTGTTGTCTCGTCGGCAAAAAGAATTGGGTGTGTTGGTGATTGATGTGGGATCGGGTAGTACGTCTGTTTCGGTTTATGAAGAGGGGACGACTCTCTACACTGCTTCTCTTCCTGTGGGGGGTGAAAGTGTGACGAATGATGTGGCCATTGGCCTTCGTACCTCGGTTGATACGGCTGAAAAAATTAAGATTGAATATGGTCATACGTCTCCTGATGACATCAGTGACCGTGAGACCATTGATCTATCTTTGATTTCTAAAATTGACAATCAAAAAGTGTCTAAGAAGCACATGGCTGAAATCATTCAAGCTCGTTATCACGAGATCTTTGTGATGGTGAAGGATGAGTTACGTTCCATTGGTCGTGATGGCATGTTGCCTGCGGGTGCTATTTTGACGGGTGCGGCCGTGAAGATGCCAGGTTGTTTGGATTTGGCTCGTGATGTGTTGGGTCTCCCAGTTCAAATTGGTTTCCCTGTTGAGGTGGATGGAGTGGTGGATAAAATTGATGACCCTGCCTATGCTACCGCTATCGGTTTGATTTCGTGGGGTTCTAAGTATGAGGGGACGAGTTATAAGATGGGGAACCTGAATGTTGGTAAATTATTTGGCTCAGTGAAGGGGTGGTTTAAAAACCTCTTGCCATAATAAAAAAAATAAGTTATAGTCACTTACCTTGCGTGTGTGAGGATAAAAAATAAAAAACAAAATAATGAGCGGTGTTATATCTCGCTCCCTTTGTTTTGATTTAATTATTACCTAAATTATAGGATCATGTCCCAATCGCTAAAACATTTATTCAAAGGAGGTTCCTCATCTCATTCTGGCTCAGGTCAGAACAATTATGGAAACTCTAACGCTTCAAAGGAGGTGACTCCAGACATTACACCATTGGCTTGCATTAAGGTATTTGGTGTGGGGGGAGGTGGAAATAATGCGGTTAATCGTATGATTTCTGCCAAAGTTGATGGTGTTGAATTCATTGCCATCAATACGGATGCCCAGGCGCTTTATCATTCTCAAGCTCCTCAACGCATCAATATTGGTAAGGCGATCACTAAAGGTTTGGGAGCCGGTAGCGACCCTACTATTGGTAAAAAATCAGCAGAAGAGAGTAGTGAAGAGCTCAAGGCCATGATTGATGGGGCTGATATGGTCTTCATCACTTGTGGAATGGGAGGTGGTAGTGGTACAGGTGCTGCACCGGTGGTGGCTGAAATTGCTAAAGAGCTTGGTATTCTAACTGTGGCTGTGGTCACACGTCCTTTCTCATTCGAGGGGGCTAGCCGGATGCGTTCAGCGACCGAGGGCTTGGAACAACTCAAGGCTAAGGTGGACACGATCATCACGATTCCAAATGATCGTATTCTTTCAATCATTGATAAGAAGACTCCATTGACTGATGCATTTATTGTTGTGGATGACGTGCTCCGTCAGGCGATTCAAGGGATTGCGGATTTGATCACGACTCACGGTATGATTAATGTCGATTTCGCCGACGTACGAACCATCATGCAAGACGCTGGATCTGCGTTGATGGGGATTGGTTATGGTGAGGGTGAAAACCGAGCGGTGGATGCAGCGCGTGCTGCGATCGAAAGTCCACTCCTCGAAATGTCCATCAGTGGAGCGAAGGGGATTCTCTTCAACATTACGGGTGGCAATGACCTTTCTATGTTTGAGGTGGATGAGGCGGCTAAGATCATCACGGAGGCGGCTGATCCTAATGCGAACATTATTTTTGGTACGGTGGTGAACGAGAATTACACGGGTGAAATCAAGTGTACGGTGATTGCGACTGGGTTTACGCCTGAGGAGCAGGCTGAGACTAAGCAAAATGCTTCAACGGCGTCTGGTACGATTGCTCGCTTGGGGAATGCGCCGAGTTCTAAGATGAACATGGGGCAACCGTCTTCTAATGTGGCGTCTGGCATGATGGCGGATGCGGCTAAGTCTAAGGCGAAGCAGATGGAGGAGGATTTGGAGGTGCCGGCTTTCATGCGGAAGTCTTTGAAGAAATAGTGTTTGAGTTTCGTTTGATTCTAAAAAATCCGATCCCTATGTGGGATCGGATTTTTTTTATTGGTACTCAACTTAAAGTATGTCAACTTGAAGTTGTGGCTTATGATGCAACCTTCTCGCTAGTTTTTATCGCTTTTTTTCTCTTTTCTGCAAGGGTATAGAGGGAAGAGCTTCTTCCAATTAATTTATCATACTTACCTAAGGTCTGAGTCAATCGGTTCAATCCATTCATGGATAAGTTTCCTATGATGGCTTGTTTTCTTGCGGTAACGGTTGCCCTTTTCCCCATTGATCTTTCGGCTGCGCTTTGTTCAAAATAGTTCCATTTATTTAGTTGTTCTTCAATTTTTTTAATGGCATTGCTATCATTCTTTTCTAGTGCTTTAACCAATTTCAGCTCTAAGGGTTTGAGTCTATTTTTACTGACTGAGTCCATGAGCATTGGGGATTTACCGCTTTTTTCTTTGGCTTCAGTTGGTTTCTTGCTTGACTTGGCTGCAGATTCAGCTTTCACCTCAGCCTTTGCCTCAGGTTTTACTTCAGCTTTCACATCAGCCTTTGCCTCAGGTTTTACTTCAGCTTTCACCTCAGCCTTTGCCTCAGGTTTTACTTGAGTCTTTTTGTCTACCACAGGTACTTCAGCCTCTGTCGGACCTTTATAGGGTCTACCGATATTTGTGTCTACTTCCAATGGTCCATCATACTCTCTTTTTGCAGCCATTGCTTCATTTAGCTTATCAGTTGCAGAGTCACCATTGGGGTCTTCAGAGCTTTCACTCTTTGACTCCTTAGGTGTTTTATTTTCGTTAGTTTTAGATGGCTCTTTTTCGGATTTTTTTTCAGGATTTTTTCGGTGCTGTTGCTCTGCAATGGTTTTTTCTAGGGCTATATCGATGGCATCGATTCGTTCATTGGCATCATCAAATTCATCAGGGTTATCACTCAGTGCTTGCTTCATGATATTTAAATCCTTGACCCGCTCTGCCAAATCTTCATCACTCATTTTTTTCAAGTTTTCTGCAGGGCTATAATCTTCAACTAGTTCTGTTGGAGTGGAATTAATTGATCGGAGTCTTTCTTTTGCCCAGTATATGATTGATTTCTTTTTTTGATTTGCTTCCACTCTTTGAACTAGTTCATCGCTAACATTTTTAAGTGAACCTTTATCGACATATCTAACCTTAATAAGATCTGCCAATTCTTGGTTATTCAGTTTATTTATATCTATTTCCTCAACAGCTTCTTTGTTGTTTGCTGCAATGTAATCACGCACACTTTTCAGCTCTAGATTGACCAAGTTTCTCAATTGTCTTGTTGTCATGCCATTTATAATTTCTTGAATTCTTTTAGGAACTGCTTTTGAAAGGTTTTCAGCGGTTTTACCAGAGTTTGCACTTCTTTCATTGGCTTGGCTGTCATCATCTTCAATGAATACATCACCACTCCAACCCTTGCTTATTCTTTTGCCAATTGCGTAGACTGTGTTGAGATCACCGGCTTTAATGGCGGTGGTCAATTCAGTTCGTAATCCTCCAATGTCTGGGGCTTGTTCAAATGCTCCATTACCGGCTTCAATTTCATCCCGTTCTGCTTGGCTTATGGATGGGGTTTCGTCTGTGGTTTTACCTATTCTTTTATTATATGCATCACGCCTTTTTTGTAGCTCTTTTTTAGCTTCAGTAAGAGGTTTACCATATCTATCAATGGTATCACTGGCAAGTTTTAGATCCAAATTCGATTTCTCACCCTTCCTTCTTTCCTGTATGCAAAATGTTACAACACGTGAGAGCTGTTTTATTAGAATTTTTAAATCCTTACTTTTAAGAGCTGTTAAATCCTCTGGTACTTCAATGGTGCTAGCCAATTTACTTAATTCACTGTGCTCATTGGCTCCTATGGCTTCAATCGCCTCTTTAAATTGATCTTTTGCAGCTTCTGCTGCATTAACAAGCGCATCTTTTACCCTTCTTGTTGGATCCATAAGCTCTCCTGAGGTTGCTTGACTTTCTTCAGGCTCCGACTCGGGCTCCAAAAGATTTTGTCTTAATTCTGAGATTGGTTTAGCTTCCTTAGGCCCTACCTTTGATGAGCTTGGCTCTGAGTCAGGCGCTTTACCTACAAGGCCCATTGATGCCGATGCCGGATTTTTCCATTCGAGATCAGGTGTTTTGATCTCTAGTTCTGACTCAGCTTCTGTGTTTTTTTTACCTTCTTCAGGCTTTATTGACCATTGTGATTGTTGCTCTGCTGGCATAATAATAATGTTAATTTCTATTTTTTTGATGTTATCTCACTATTATAACAAACTTTCTAAAAAAAAGCAAGGGTTTTAGCCCTCAATTCATCTAGAAATTTCTAGCTTTAAAATCTATACCTATATATAGCGAGGGTTTAAACATTAAAAATCAAGAGGGGGTGTGTGAATTTTAAAAGCCAAATTCAGTTCCCCTCCTCACTTGAGGAGGGGGCTAGGGCACGACCAGAAAAACACATTCTTAACTCATTCACTACTCACCACCCTCCACTTTCCAAATGAATTGTAAATTTGAAATTCAAAAAAAAATCTCCCCTGACCCCTCTTTCTCAAGAGGGGGACCTGTCAAATTTCCCCTCTCTCTTAGCACCAAATATTCCCCCTTGCGAAAGGGGGTTGGGGGGATCCGTATAATAAGGTTTCAAGTTTAGAAATTAGTGATTAGATTTTATTTAGATCCATTCGGCATTGCTCAGGATAAGAATTGGAAAGTAGTGGTGTGTGTTGGGGTGAATTAAGCACGCGCTGGTTACGAGGGGGGGGGTGGTCATGGAGTGTAACCTTCCTCTTATCTAATATTTGTTTCACTGGCTTTGACTGGGTGAGTTCTCGGAGGAAAAATCTCCTGGTCCCTTTGGCGCAGGAGATTTTTCACTTGAATAAATTCTAAATGAAAGTTTTAACACCATTCCAAACCCTATAAATAAGTGTTGATTTCCCGGTAAGGCTAGGGGCCTGGTGAGAAACGAGCGGGTAAAACATTGAATAAAGGAATAATGCTGAATCCGCGTCGTGTTCTCCCCAGCCGTTTTTGCTTCGTTTTTGCGGTCAAAAATGAAGAAAAGAAAAAAACAAACAAAAAAAGAGGTGAAACAAAAAAAGGAAATCTGCTGAATAAAACACGTGGAATTAAAAGAGGCGCAACATGTTGCATCTCTACATTTTGTTAATACAATCAAGCCCTCACCCTATGGTCAACTAGAGGGGACCTTGACATTTGAATGAAAAATTCCATCCCCCTACTCCGCATCCTCTGCCAACACCACCAAACTATCCTTCGCAGTGAGCGTAAAGCGTTGGTCTTTGGGGGGGTCCAAAATCACTCCAAAGTTCTTTTTGGGGTCATTGGCATGTTCATCTAAACGTAAACCCAAACAGATTTCTTCACGGTGTTCAGCAGCCATCATCAAATCACCAAACGTGAACTCTCTTGAAAAATCAGCCAGAAAAAGGTCCAACGGCTTCAGATAGATCTCACTCCCCTCCTCTTTAAAAATCTCTTCATACACATTCAGCATTTCTGGATTTTCGCTCACCTGAGCAAAAAGTTGAGTGATCACCTTATTACTGATGATGAAGTCATCCACATCCGCTTGAGTCATCAACTCTTCATTGTCAGAGTTGAGGATTTGAGTGATGATCTTGGTGGATTGGGCTTCTTTGGGGTGTTGCTTAGCTAGAGTTCTTAAAAGCAGGAGGGTGACCAAGGTTTGAGCATCTAGACGCTCAATGTCAGCCTTTCCTTCATTTTGAGAGAGTAAAATCACCGTGTCATACGTGAAGGGATTTGCCTTCTCTAGAGATTTTATGGACAGGGCGTCCGCATCGATGAGATTCATTTTAACCCCTGAATTGAGGGCTTTCAATTGTTCAAATTCCTGTTTCACGTGCTCAGTCGGCTCATGCGTAAGGATATCAATTTGAGCCCCTTCCCCCAGATAATCCACACTTTCATTCACAATGGTTGAAACAACAGTGTGCCACCCCATAATGAGTTGGCGCTTGGTATTGAGTGGTTCAGACTGCTTCTCACTGAAAATCAAATCGCTGTCTTCAACCAAGCTTTTATCAGCCAATTCAATGGTTGAATCGTCTTGGGCTAGAATGATCACATGATCGGTTTCTTCCAATTGAAAATCTTTTTCGGGCCGCATGGTGATTTTTCCATCGGCGCGACAAACCCCCAGTGGGACCCCGTCTTTAAGATAATAGGCCAGTTCATAAAAACTCAAACCCTTCCAGTCATCGTGGTGGATGTACAACTCACAGCCATCAAAGGAAAGAATTTCGTTGTAAACCACCGAAAGGCCACTCGTGATAGAAGTCTGGACAATCAACTTACCTAAAATATCCCAACTATTGAGCGAGATGATTTTATCCGAATTGAAAACGGGTAGGACATTTCGATTTTGCTCGAGTAACAATTCCACAACTATATTGATGCTGTGATCAGGGTCGTTCTCTAAAATCGCCAGAAGGGTTTTGAGAGTGTGGGCGTCTGAGGCTTGTTTTTCATCAAAGGTCTCACTCTGTGAGGCGGAGGCAAGGACAATGGCTGATTTGGCTTTGCTAGGATTGACTCGTGCCAAATCAATGAGACGGGCTGAGGAGCCATGACGAGTGATGATTTTTGTGCCTTTAGAATCGGGGAAAGCCGCTTGTATGGCGTCATCCATGTCTTCCTTTGGCTCTTCGGACAAGATCACAATCGAGGCGTCGTCTTCACTTTCATTGGCGATGATGAGCTCTCGAATGATGTCCACGACCCGCTCATTCCAGCCCAAAATCAAGGTGTGGCCTTGCTCTAGCACACGACTCCTGCCTCGTCTAAAATTACGTAACACTCGCTCTAATTGCGTGGTGATGAAGGCAATGAGCATGGATACAATGATCACACCGATCAAGCCCGCCAGCACTCCCGAGACTTTGTAAACAGCCGAATGATCGGTATCACGCGCCATATTCCCTGGATCGGTCATCTCTAAGAAGGTCAGCCAAATGTGCTCGAAAAAGCTGCTGAAGGGATCTAAATCAGGAAAAATTAGCGTGGTTGCAAAGCGAATCAAGCCGACCAACAGAAAGCCACCAAAAAATAAAATCAACAAGCTGATAAAAATGGATCGACCCCCTTTGGCCATGAAATTTTCAAACTTGTAATGGAGTTTTTCGCTTTTTTTTGGATTCATTATTCTGAATTCATTTTCTTAATATATGAGCTACACTTAGCCGAACTAAATAAACTAAACCATATTGAGGAATATGTTGTAAAGTAATTTTAACACAGTTCATAGACACTTCGACTATTAATAGTTTTTAGAAGCGGTGAGCGTCTAAGGGTTAGCGGTAAGCTTTTCTTTATTTTTGACAAAGCTAAAAGTCGTTTCTCCAACAGCTAAGAGTTAACCGCTAGCAGCTCCTCAATCGTTGCATTTAATAAGAGAATGCTTGAGGAATGCGTGGGGTAAGGGTATATTGAGAACAATACGAATAACTAAAAAATACTCATGACTATCAAACGACTCAGTGCACTGACTGCTGCAACTTTTTATTTATTGGGGGTGAGCCCAGCTTTGTTTCAAACAGCCCATGCGGCAGAGGACCCTTTTAGCACCACAGTTAAAATTGTTGGCTATGATCAGTATTTAAATGGCAGTCTTTCGTGGGAAGGAACAGGATCTGGCACGCTGATTAGTGACGATGGCTTGGTGTTGACCAATGCTCATGTGATCATGAATGACTACACCAAAAGGCCCACCGATGCGTTTAGTGTTTGCGTGACTGCAGACCCCAAATTTGAACCAGAGTGCCGCTTTACGGCCGAACTCATTCGCTATGATGAAAAAATAGACCTAGCCTTATTGCAAATCAATGAAGAGACCATTTGGGGTGACCCCCCCACTGAGTTTCCGCACTTGGACTATGACCTGGGTCTGGAGCCAGAAATAGGCGACAGTGTTACGGTTTTGGGTTATCCGGAGAGCGGTGGCATCACCATTCATGTGACTCAGGGCTTCATCAGTGGGTTTGAGGAAAGCAATGGTTACACCTATTTAAAAAGTGATGCAGACATTGATTCTGGGAATTCAGGAGGGACCATGCTGGATGATCAAGGACGTTTGATTGGCATCCCTACCTACGTATTGAGCGACCTTCAAACCGTTGGAAGAGCTCTGGATAGTGGAGAAGTGGCGGAGTGGATCAACTCTGAACAAGGAAAGGAAGGTGTCAACAATGTTGAAGCCACCGCTCAATTGAGAGCGGATTGGGCCGTTTTAAATGCTGCTAATCAAACGGGGTCACATGCATTTGAAGGCTATCCCGGCCTCAGCATAGAACTACCGGAAAAATGGGAGTTCTATTGGATATCTCCTGGA
>JAUHXI010000184.1 GCA_030426875.1 bacterium | reverse complement strand
GGGTCAAAGGGGGGCTGTGACCATTGCTACTAATATGGCCGGTCGTGGAACGGATATTAAATTGGGTGAAGGAGTTAAGGAGTTGGGAGGCTTGGCTATTTTAGGGACTGAGCGCCATGACTCTCGACGGATTGACAATCAGTTGCGAGGTCGGGCTGGCCGTCAGGGTGACCCTGGCTTTTCTCGTTTTTTCATTTCGGGAGATGACAATTTGATGCGTCTTTTTGGAGGGGATAAGTTCAAATCCATGATGAATGCAGCCGGATTTGATGACGACAATCCGTTGGAGAATAAGTGGATCAGTAAAATGGTAGAATCGGCTCAAAAGCGAGTTGAAGGACATAACTTTGATATTCGAAAGCATCTTTTAGAATACGATGACGTGATGAATAAGCATCGTGAAATCATTTATGCCAGACGCTTGAAGGTGCTTGAGAACGAAGATTTATCTGAAGCAATACAGGCGCTTTTTAAGGATGAGGCCCACCACTTGGTTACTTTGAATACGTCGACTCCGGTTCGTAGTGATTGGGATTTGGAAACTTTGACCAAGGGTTTGAATGCTTTGCTTCCGGACACAAGAGAGCCATTGGTTCCAACTGATTTTGAATCGGCTGAAGACAGTGAGGCTTTGAGTGAGGAAGTGCTCCAGATTGTAACAAAGGAGTATCATAAAAAAGTAGAGGATTTGCCGGATCCAAAAATCATCAAACAGGTTGAAAAGCAAGTTTATTTGCGAGTGATGGATCGTTTGTGGATGGAGCACATCAATCAAATGACCCGGCTTCGAGAAGCGGTTTCACTCCGTGGTTATGGTCAGCGCAATCCACTGATGGAATATAAGCAAGAGGCGTATCAGCTTTTTTCAAAGCTATTGGGTTCGATCCAGCACAATGTGGTCAATACCTTATTTAAGGTTCAGGTGAAGGCTGGGGCAACGCTTAAGCAAGAAGAAAAACCGCAAAATTTACAAACGAATGAAGCTCAAATTGAAGCCAATGTGACGCGCCCTAGAACCAGCCGTAATAGCGCCGCGGCCTCTCCTCAAGCCACTGTGGCTAGGCGTGTGGCGGCCAACGCTCCCAAGCCGGATCCAAATGTTCCTGAGACGGGTCGGAATGAACCTTGTTCTTGTGGCAGTGGAAAGAAGTATAAAAAGTGTCATGGTTAGGGGCCGGAATCGCTCTCATTCTCTTTCTAGATTAACCGCACTGCAGCATTCTTCTAGGGGGATTGAAAGCTTTTTTGGCGATGGGCTAATTACGGAAATGATATAGCTCTATTATGACCACCCCCAACACCTCCTTGCCCAAGGAGGGGTTTTGACCTATTTGGTCCAGGAGAGCCTTCTTTTTTGAAAGCGAGAAAACGTTTCCTCGCTTTCAAAAAAGAAAAACCCCAGTCGCATTAGCGAATGGGGTTTTTAGATTCATGTTCATCTTTAATTTCTTACAGTAGGCTATCGATATAGGCATCAAACTCAGTGGCTCCAGGCCAGCGGATGATTTGCCCGTCTACAAATATGGTTGGGGTGCCTCCTACACCCATTTGCTCACCAAGAGCCATGTGGGTTTGAACTTTTTCTTTGTGAGTGCCGTCTTCTAAACACTGATCAAAGGCTTCTCGGTCGAGTTCAAGTGAGTCAGCAACACTATTGACGTAATCTTCGTTGAGTTGATCTTGGTTTGTATAGATCATCTCTTTAAAAGCCCAGTAGCTGTCTTCACCTTGGTCCGCTGCACATTCAGACGCTTCTGAGGCGAGGAAGGCGTATTGATGGATGGAGGTGAGCGGGAAGTGGTAGGCTTCCATCCGAACTTTTTCAGGATTATTTTCTACATAGTCCATTAATAAGGGGATGGTGGCCGCGCAAGCAGGGCACTGAAGATCTGAAAATTCCATGATGGTAATGGGGGCGTCGTCGTTTCCAATCACATGAGCTTCAGCCTCAGAGGGGTCAACCACAATAGTAGGCACATCAACTTCGCTCTCGGTGCCCATAAAATATTGGCAACCGCTGAGCATGGTGACAGCTGCAAGGCCAAGTAGTGATAATTTTTTCATTGTTTTTTTAGTTAAGTGTTAATTTTTCTTATGCTAACGCATTTGTTCTTTAAAATCAAGGGTGGTGGCTAAATTCTAAACTTTAAGTGCCAAGCAGGCTCACCCCCCCCTTTTTTTTTAGTGTGAAACTTTCCTCACTTCAATCACAAGTCCCACTGTAATACTTTAGTACTCCATTTCACCCCCATTTTAAAATACACTTCTTATCTGATGTTGCAGAAGAGAGTGTTTTAATGATTTCCAACAGCATTCCATATTCATCCATTGTATTTTCACGTTTTGATTCTTCTGTATAAGACTGATAATTTTTCTCCAAATGATTTTCACTCAACCTTTCAATGCCTAATGAAGCCACCTCTTCTATAAATCTTGTTTAGCACCTTTGTTTTCAGTGAAAATAGATTTTTTAAAGCATCAAGTTCAATTTCAATATCAGAGTTGACTACAAATGTCGATCTCACCTGCTCTGAGAGAATTTAGAATTCTATCTTCAGAATCAATTTCGTTTAAATTAATGTTTGGAATGGATATTATCTGTATTTTCATGGTGACTATTAAAATGTTGCATAAGGTTTCGGTTTGTGCGAAGTGCGAGGTGGTATAATAATCCTCACCGCCGAAGCATTTGGGAGAATAAATTTAGAACACCGCTATTTGAGTTTAAAATAGTGTAAATTTATGAACCGCACAAACTTTTTTATATGATGTAATTTAAGT
>JAUHXI010000183.1 GCA_030426875.1 bacterium | reverse complement strand
TTCGGTTTTGAAGTTGTAATTGGCGTAGATGGCGGTGATTTCTTCGATGAGTTCCATGCCATCTTGTCCCATGTCGTCGATGCGTCCAATGAAGGGGCTGACAAAGGCGGCGCCGGCTTTGGCGGCGAGTAAGGCCTGGGCGGCTGAAAAGACTAAGGTTACGTTAACCCTTACGCCGGCTTTGGTCAGTTTTTGGGTGGCAATCAGTCCATCGGGGGTCATGGGACATTTTACATAAATGTTTTTGGCCCATTTGGCATATTTTTTCCCTTCGTCGACCATACCTTTCCATTCGGTGCTGATGACTTCGGTGCTGACTGGCCCTTTGATGGCTTTGGTGATGTCTTTGATGCGTTTCTCAAAACTCACTCCTTCTTTGGCGACGAGGGAGGGGTTGGTGGTCACGCCATCGACAAGACCCCATTCGGCGTATTTTTGGATGTCTTTGAGGCTGGCGGTGTCTAAAAAAAGTTTCATGATTTTTTATTTTTAGTTTTCTATTTTGATTATACTCCTGACTCCTTTTTTTCTCAAATGGGCTTTGTGAGATCGGCTAATGTCATATAAATTTGCTGATTTTCCGGAAATTCAGGGGTCTGGGGAGAAACGCGCGGGTAAAATGGTGAATAAAGAAAAAAAATGAGTCCGCTTCGTGTTCTCCCCAGCGCTTTTTGGTTCGTTTTTGGCGTCAAAAATGAACGAAAAGAAAAAATAAACAAAAAATATTTTACAATCAGGATATGAGCTCAAGAATGAAAATACAAATGTGATAAAAAATAAAATTAATGGTTGACGATATTATCGTTATTCGATATTATTTTTTGCGATTTAACTCCTCAATTTTAAATGAATGACTCCTAAAAAATGTGAACCAGTTCATCCTGGAGAAATTTTGTTGAAGGACTTTATAATTCCTTGTAGCTTAAGTCAATATCGCCTTGCAAAGGACATTGGTGTTTCTGCAATTCGAGTGAGCGAAATTGTTCGAGGTAAACGTTCGATCACGGCAGACACAGCCCTTCGTTTGGCTAAGTATTTTAAGACCTCTCCGCAGTTGTGGCTGAATTTGCAGATGAGTTATGATTTGGCAATTCAAGAGGCGTTGATGACATCTATTTTAAAAGAAGTGAGAGTATTTGATATGGCTTCATCATGATGGATTTTATTGCCCAGCTCACCAATATTTTTTGGCTCAAGTTGATTGCTATTCTTGTCGCTTTGCCATTGTCTTTTTTTCTATTTCGAAAATGGACCCATTGGGCTTTGCTTTGGTTGAGCTTCTTTTTTATGCAGGGGGTGGTTTGGTTTGCAAAATATTTGATAGGTCGCCAGCGTCCCGTGGGGGATCATTTGATCACTAATCCGAGCTTTCCGAGTGGCGCGGCGGCGGATGCTGGTTTTTTAGCGGCCTACCTGACTATTTTTTATCCTAAATACTGGCTTGTTTGGCATGGTTTGGGTTTTGCAGTGGTTTTTTTAAGAGTTTATGCTGGCGCTCATTATGTGATGGATGTGGTGGTGGGTTATGCTTTGGGTATTGTGTTGGTTTGGTTGATCCATAGATTTTTTGGTTTTGCTCGGCCAAGATTGAGCAGGATTCTTTAAGGAGAAAAAAATTCGATTTTTTTTGTAATTTGTGCTATAATTGGAGGATAAAATAGCATTTCTGTATGCCTTATGCTGCGTTTCCACAATCGGGAAGTGATACACCACTTGAGCGGCCAACCCCTCTGGAGCAACGAGAATCTTTGCAAAATTTATTGAGGCATTTTGATAATCCCGCGCATCAAGGACCTCATTTGACTGCTGAGTTGGAAGGTCGCTTGGTGGATCGACCGTTGCAAGAATCAGAGGATATGGATGAGCTTCGGGCGATTGCTAGTCGAGTGAAAGAGGGGCATAATGAAATTACTCGACGGGTGGCAAGACGATCGGGTGGCAGGTTTTTTCAGGCACGGCATTTGAAAAATGAAGGGCGGATGTGGGAGAAGTTTGGCGAGTATGTGCAGGAGGGGGGTGATCAAAATATGATTTTGGATGTGGTGCGTAGTCGCATTCATTTTGACACCTTGGATCAACTGTATGCAGCGGTGCAGGTGCTTCACGAATCGGCTGAAGTCGTTCGAGTGAAGGATCATTTTATTCATCCACACGACTCAGGTTATCGCGATATTTTGTTCAATGTTCGCTTAAGAGATCCTGCCACAGGCAAAACTCATGTGACTGAAATTCAATTTCACTTGAAGGAGCTTTTTGCAGCGAAACGTTTAGAGTATCCTCATTATATTAAGCGTCGTGAGCTGCTTCCGGAATTGAATTATTATAAAGAGCAGGCTCCTGAAAATGTCAAAAAAATCAAGGAGCTGGAGCAAGCGGTGGCATGGGAGTTGAATGCCTCACAGCGAATTTATGATGAGGCTTGGCAGGCCTATCTGCGCCGACATGGGCAAAGTGCTTTGGCGGCTTGATTTTATTTTACTGTTTGAATTACGTCATTAATTACTTAATTAATGTTTGTCAGGGCTTCTGATATTCCCAATCAGAATGGTTAGAAAAATCTAATTGCTTTCCGATTTTTAATTTCACCCCTTCCAACCCCACCTTTTCCATGGCTGAAATAAAGAGGGGATTGAGGTGGGCGTATTTTTGCTCCAAATTTTTGCGTTGTCGGGGATTGAGGAGGTCAATTTTATTGAACACAAAAATTGTTCTTTTATCGCTGCATTCCAGTTCTTCTAATATCTTTTGGACGACGTCGATTTTCCACTCCAACTCAAAATCGTTGCAGTCTA
>JAUHXI010000182.1 GCA_030426875.1 bacterium | reverse complement strand
CAGAAATTTATTCACTCGAAACATACGGTGGCATTCACCCTATTTACCTTGAAAAATTTCATCGATCACTTTCAAAACGTTTTCCTTATGCCATTTACTACAAAATGGAAGGTGTAATTATTTCTATTTATGCTATTTTAAGCACAAAAATAGATCCTTCAAAAATAAAGAAACTACTCCGATAATCCGATATTATTCCGAAAATACAAACAAAAAAATGACCCCCCTCATCGCCATCACCCCCATCGTCCTACTCATCTTTCTGATGACCAAGAAGAAGAGTGTCCCCTCCTACATCGCACTCCCCCTTGTGGTGGTTTTGTTGTATTTATTAAAGCTCTTCTACTTCGGTTCCGACTTCAACCTAATGAATGCCACCGTCATCGACGGACTCCTGACTGCCTGGACACCCATCCTTGTCATCTGGGGAGCCATCTTCCTCTTCCACACCATGGAAAACACCGGTGCCATGGCCTTCATTCGACAATGGCTTAACAGTGTCACTCAAAACAAAATCGCCCAACTCATGATCATTGGTTGGGCCTTTGCCTTTTTGATCGAAGGGGCCAGTGGCTTTGGAACTCCCGCCGCTCTAGCTGCCCCCTTGCTCATCGGCCTGGGCTTCAAACCCCTGCGGGTCGCCATGCTCGCCCTGGTCATGAACTCTGTGCCCGTCAGCTTTGGAGCGGTGGGGACGCCGATTTGGTTTGGACTGGGTCAGTTAGGTTTGTCCGAAGAACAACTTTTTGAAATTGGGATCAAGTCGGCCCTCATTCACAGTGTGGCTGCCCTGATCATTCCAATTCTCGCTTTGAGATTCGTCGTCAGTTGGCAAGACATTCGAAAGAACATCGTTTTCATTTACCTCAGCATCCTCTCTTGCATCATCCCCTACTTCCTCCTCTCCTTCCTCAGCTATGAATTCCCCGCCATTTTGGGCGGCTTGATTGGCCTTATTCTTTCGGTTTTCTTCGCCAAAAAGCACATTGGAACCGAGAAGGAATTGCCTCATAAAGCACCTCGTTTCAAATTCCGAGACATCCTTAAAAATACCTTTGCCTTGTGGGGAACCGTGCTGGTCTTGTTGATAACCAGAATTGAGAGCTTTGGCCTGAAAGCCCTTTTGAATTCAACTGTCCATTCACTGACTATTACTCTCCAGCCTTTTGCGGAGATTTTATTGAGTTCGAGTGGGGTGTTGCAACTGAAGAATATCTTAGGAACTGGAACTGACTTCAAACATGCCTTACTTTATGTGCCATCAATCATTCCTTTTTTCTTCATTGCACTCATCACCTTTTTACTTTTTAGGAAAGGAAAGGGCATCATTTGGAAAACGTGGAAAGGATCGTGGCAACAGATCAAAAAACCAATCCTCGCACTGTTAGCAGCCCTTGTTTTCGTCAAACTTTTATTAGTGGATGGGGACCAGGCCCTCACCCTCATCATCGGTGAATCATTGGCCAATTTGACTGGCCCATTGTGGCAATACATCGCTTCCTTTTTGGGGGGACTGGGCTCCTTCTTCTCCGGTTCAAACACGGTTTCGAATTTGACCTTTGGAGGCATCCAACAATCCATCGCCACTGATTTGAATTTGAATCTAACCACCATTCTCGCGGCCCAAACCGTGGGGGGAGCGATGGGCAACATGATCTGCATCAACAACATCGTGGCGGTCTGTTCGGTATTGAACCTTGAGAAAAAAGAAGGGGTGATCATCAAAAAAACCATCTGGCCCATGTTGGTTTATGGTGGAATTGCGGGGGTAATGACGGTGTTTTTGTAAAAGCTATTGACAAGTGAACTTTTGTTTACTATAATAGGGATGATGAGGGCTGGGTGAATTTTAGATGATCAATGAAGAAGGATTATAGAAAATGGCATGAAATAAAGTCAAAAATCAATAATATAAAAAATATCAGCCAGTTTTTTAAGGCAAGAGATGTTTGGTATTTTTCGTGCGGCCTAAATATCGGTCACGAGCAAGATGGCAAAGGAAATAGCTTTAGAAGACCGGTTTTAATCCTTTACAAGTTTAACAAGCATGTCTTTTGGGGCGTCCCCTTAATCAGCATAAAAAAGAAGCACTCGCTCTATTTTGAGTTCGGCTTTAGGCAAGGTAAAAAAAGTTGGGCCATTATTTCTCAATTAAAGCTGGTTGATTCTAAAAGACTTATAGAAAAAATTGGAAGAATGAATATTGAGGACTTTTGTTCGATCAAGAAAAAAATAAGAAGACTACTTGAGTAAGCTTCTTATTTTTTGTTGCCTCCTCTATCTCAAGAGAAGGGGGGGACCTGTCGGGAAGAACCCTGTTGGTCATTGTTGATTCAAACATACTCCAAAACATTGCAAAAATCAAGTAAAACCTTTCCGTTTCATTCATTCAATGTTAAGATTATCTCCAACAGAAAGATCAAATAACTTTTAACTTCATTTTTATGTCTATCAGTAGACCTTCAGGCTCACCCATGAGAGCGGCAGCTGCAACAGCAATTTGGGCTGCTTTAGGCTGTGCTCCTGCCTCCATCACTCCCCCACCTTTACCCGCTAGCACAGTAGTTAAATGTGCAGATTGTCAAACTGAGCCACCTACACCTTCCGAAACTCCACCTGAAAACACTCCGGTTCAAAGCCTAGATCCTGAAGATACACAAAGTGCCCCTGAAAAAAGGACTCTCCCATTAATTGATGGTGGAGAACTTCGAAGATATGTTGCAGGTAGGATTCTCGCCAAATGTAGTGGATCATTAACCTATAGGCATCCTTCTATTGTAAAATTTGAATGGCTTGGTGATCAATTGA
>JAUHXI010000181.1 GCA_030426875.1 bacterium | reverse complement strand
CCACCTTGGCCACTGCCTGACCTAAAAGCTCTGAAAGGCGCTTGGCCTGAGCATTAGATTTCAAGTGAGTCTCATTGTTTTTTGGTCGGCCCATATGAGCTGCAAGAATGATTTGTTTAACACCTTTTTCAAGTAAATAATTGATGGTGGGTAAGGCATTGCGAATGCGCTTGTCATCGGTGATCCGACCTTCTTGATCCAGCGGCACGTCAAAACCCACTCGAACAAATACCTTTTTGCCTTTGAGTTCGGGAATGTCTTGGATGGTTTTAAATTTCATTTTTTTATTTTTTTCGGATGAGTGAATTATACGTGTTTTTTTGAAAAAAAACAAAGAAACTCTTGCTTAAAGTGAATGGCTTATTTATGCTTAAAAACCAAATAGATTAGGTAAATTCCTAAGACGGGCAATAGTAGAGTGCCAAGGTTGTTGCCGATTTTCGTAGGCCCTTCCCATTCTGTCCCACTGAATGAATCATTGATTACCGGTGATATTATGAGTAGGGCACCGATTATGATGTGAGTTATTTTTCTTAAGCGGCTATATTTTTTGGTTGAATTCATAAAAATCTAAGCATTAAAAAATTAAAAGATGTTATTTATAAAATACTATAAGTATTATCAGCTTTTAATACAACGATAAATATACTTACACTGGCCATTTAACACTGCTTTTTTTAACTATAGACGCATAAATTAGGTGACCACTAACTACTAAACTTGATCGGACTGGAGTCTTTTATTAACAAATCTTCAAAACATTAATTATTCCTAAAAAATTTATTAAAAAATATTAACAAGATGTTTTTTTTAAGTTATGATTCGCTCCGTCACCTGAAATCAACCTCATAAAAAGAAATATTGCAGTAACCCTAGGGTTATTTAGATAGTATGTGCCTAAAAAGGGGTAACTCTTATGGGCACATGCTTTGACTTGAGGTTGATCTTGTTAGGGTGAGCCAAGAGTTACCCCTTTTTGGTGTAAAGAATTGCCATATTTGGGAATCAGGTGGTATAGTTTAACTGTATTGATAACCATCTGAACGTGAAGCAATATCTTGAGTTAGCACAGGAAGTCCTTGAGCACGGGGTTCAAAAAGAGGACCGCACAGGTGTAGGCACGATTTCGCTTTTTGGAGCCCAAAAAAAATATGACTTAAGGGAAGGGTTTCCGCTTGTCACCACTAAGAAGGTTAAGTTTGACAACATCCTTCATGAGCTACTCTGGTTTTTAAGTGGAGAAACTCACATTCGTTACCTGGTCCAAAATGGTGTGAACATCTGGAATGAATGGGCGTATCAGATATATTTGGAGCGTAACGATTTGGTGGATAAATACCCACGCTATTCTGACGAGTGGAAAGCGCACATGAAGGTGTTTGTTCAGCAGATTGTTGAAGATGAATCGTTTGCCCAAAAATGGGCTGACCTGGGCCCCGTTTATGGCAAGCAATGGCGTAATTGGGAGGGTAAAGATGGCGAAAGCTACGATCAGATTCAGTATTGTTTGGATCAACTTAAAAACAATCCCACCTCTCGTCGTATTTTAGTGAATGGGTGGAATGTGGCTGAGCTGCAAGCCTTGATTCATAATAAGCACCATGCTCCCCCACCCTGCCACACCCTATTCCAGTTCAATGTGATGGGTGATCGTTTGGATCTCCAGCTTTATCAAAGGAGTGCAGACGTGGCGCTTGGTGTGCCCTACAACATTGCCTCCTACAGCCTATTACTCCACATGTTTGCTCAAGAGGTTGGATTGACGCCTGGTATCTTTGTCCACACCATTGGCGATTGCCATATTTATACCAATCATGTGAAAGGCATTGAAAAACAGTTGAAGCGCACTCCACATGCTTTGCCTCAGCTTAAAATTGTCGATAAGCCTTTTTGGCATTTAAAGTTTGAAGATTTTTCACTTGAAAACTATGAGCATGATGCTTTCATTCGCTTCCCAATCGCAGTATGATGGTCTTAAACTCTTGTAAGTACGAGTGATTGAATCATTGGAGCTAAATCATTATTCACGACTTACCATTCGCTAATCGTTAATCGCTAATCGCTAACACACAAAATGAAACCCAAAATTTACCTCATTGCGGTCATGGATGCTAAAGGTGGCATTGGATTGAAGGGAAAGTTGCCCTGGCATTTGCCTGGTGATTTAAAGTTCTTTCAAAAAACCACCATTCATACCGATGACATTCAGCGTCGGAACATGGTTGTGATGGGGCGTGTGACGTGGGAGTCTATCCCTGAAAAACACCGGCCTTTTATGGGGCGACGCAATGTGGTGGTCACTCGAAATAAAGATTATACGGCTGATGAAGGGGTTGTGGTTGTTCATAGTTTTGAATCGGCCATGAAAGCTGTGGATGAGCGTGTAAACGATGTCTTCATCATTGGTGGTGGCAAGCTTTTTGAGCAAGGCTTTAGAAAGCTTAAGATTGATGGAATTTACCTGACCCGCATCAAAAAAACGTTTGAGTGTGACACTAAATTTCCTAAAATTCCCCCTGCTTTTAAACCCATAAAAATTGGAGAAGGGGCTGATAAAGGGGTTGAGTATGAATTCTTCTTTTACAAGAAGCAAAAAACCAATCCAAAATTAAAAGCCAAATCACGGACAAAGGGCAGATCAAGGAGTCCCAAGAAGGCTGGTCGAGCTCCAAAGCAAAAACGATAATGATCTGTATGAATTTAAATAGCCTCTACGGCTTCGGTACCTTGTAGTGGCTCTTCTTGAGGGCAGCTACCAGGTCGAATTTCGATGCCCCCTGCTTCAGTGGCTAGGCATTCATTGTCAAAACTTTGGTCCACACCATTCAAAGAGGCGCAAACGGGATCAAATTTTAAGTCACATCCTTCTTGAGGGCAGTTA
>JAUHXI010000180.1 GCA_030426875.1 bacterium | reverse complement strand
CCCGTGAATACAAGAATCAGGCGGATCACACTCGTGATTTCCCCGATTCCTGTTGAGGCAGTCGCTGCCGCTGTATCATCTGGTCCATTGAGAACATAGACCGCTCTTATAATATTATCTGCCAACAAAATGATCAACATGCCCAGTAGGCTCCAGGTAAGACTCGTTTTTTGCTTCTTTATTTCTTCTTCGTCATCCCCAGCAGCAATCATTCTAAAAGCCACGATAGCCATATAAAGGACAATGGCAGAGCCAAGTAGCCATTTTATATAATCCACAATGTTCCTGAGTTGATCCCGCCCAGCATCAAAGTCAATCAACGCCGTGGCAGTGGCATTCTCAGGATTCAGTATAGTGGCCACTTGTTCAGAAATGATGAGGATTACAAATCCCACAAGCATCCACAAAAAATTAGTTCGCTGCTTGGTTATCACATCCTCCTCCCCCCGAGCGGTGACCAATCTTACTCCATAAATCAAACCTAAAATTAAAGCTAAGCCCCCCACAAGATTTCTAGTGATCCTAACCAGTCGTAAAACAAAATTTATTGCCAACTCCTCACCTGTCAGTTCATTTGGGGCAAAGGTGTTAACACCGCCTATGTATTTATCCCATTCCTCTCCAATGGTACTGCTTTGAGCATGGGCTATCTTCATCAGGCCAAAAAAAAGAATGCCAAATAGTAGCAGGAAGATGACACAATTAAGCCATTTTCGATGATTTATTGTGGCTGTGCTGATCAAATTGATTTATTTTTAGTATTTTTCTCCTCATTATAACATAAATCCGGTTAAATTACCAATAAAAAGACCTTATTTAAACCACTAGTCTCATGCAGAAATTAAACAGTACAGAAAAAGATTTGCAAGGGGCACAAAAATAGTTTAGAATCCCCCTGTTATTTCTCGATTTAATTAGACACCATGGCCAAACGATCCACACCCAAAAAACAACAAGCAAATTCACAGTCCTCAAGGCGTTATAAAGCCTTTCAAGGCAAGGCACGCAAACGCTTGGTCAATCAAACAGCACTTTCTAAGTGCGAGGAATGTGCTGAAATGAAATTGGCTCATACTGCCTGCATGGAATGTGGTACCTACAAAGGACGCACAGTCATTGATAAGTCTAAAAAAATGGACAAGATCACAAAGATTAAGGCGTAGTATTAAATGATACGTTGCAAGTTACAGGTTATGAGTTGCCCCACTCACCAATCAGAGCTAGTAGCGAGTAATGAGTAACTAATTATGGCTAGTTGGAGACATTTATCTAGGGTTATTGTCATGCAGAGCTTTTTTGAGTACGGAGCTCGGGGTGATGATTTTTTGGATATTTTAGATTATAATTTAGCTGAGTACGGCCATAAAATTACTGATTTCAATTTTGCTCATCAATTGGCTAAAAAAATTGAAAAGCACTGGAAAAAGATTTTGACGCTGATCAAAAGGCATGCCCCCGAATGGCCCATTGATAAAATGGATCCCGTTGAGCGTTCTATTTTGGCATTGGGTATATCCGAACTCCTTGATCCCGAAGAAGATGTGCCGGTAAACGTAGCCATCAATGAAGCCATCGAATTGGCTAAGACTTATGGGGATGAAAAAAGTGGAAAATTCATCAATGGTGTGCTCAATGCTGTGGCGCACGACGGTGAACGGACTAAAAAATCAACTAAGAAACCGGCTAAGAAGGTGGCTAAAAAACTCAGCAAAAAACCTGCAAAGAAAACTCCAAAAAAAACGACGAGCACCGTAAAGAAGAAGTCTAAAAAAGTAAAAAAAATATAATCAAAATTCAATGTACGAAAAACTTGAAGAGCAAATTGGTTTAAAATTTCCCGATCAGGAAAAACTCAAAGCAGCTTTCATTCACCGTTCGTATTTGAATGAGAATAAAAAAGCTAAACTTGAGAGCAATGAACGTCTCGAGTTTTTAGGAGATGCCGTGTTGGAATTGATTGCCACCGATTATTTGTACAAAAATTACCCCAATCCAGAAGGGGAGTTGACGAACTGGCGCTCGGCCTTGGTGAAAGGCGACATGATCTCTCAAGTGGCCAGAGAGCTTCATTTAGGAGATTATTTGTATCTGAGCCGTGGTGAGGAGAAGTCTGGTGGCCGCGATAAAGATTACCTCCTTGCCAATACATTTGAAGCCCTCATTGGGGTGATCTATTTAGAGTTGGGTTATGAAGCCGCTGATGTGTTCGTGTGCAAATTTTTAATAGTCCATCTCGAGGATATTTTAAAGAAAGGATCTCATATTGATGCCAAATCAAAGTTGCAAGAAAAAGCTCAAGAAAAACTCTCCCTCACACCCAATTATGATCTTAAAGGGGAGGAGGGGCCAGACCACGACAAAATCTTTACCATGGCAGCCTTCATCGGTGAGCGAATGGTGGGCAGAGGAAAGGGTGGGAGTAAGCAAGACGCAGAGCAAAAAGCCGCAGAAATTTGTTGGAAAGCCATTGGTGTTGACGAAGTGTAATTTCCTTAATATAATAGGACTTCTTTTGGGAATGTTTCTAACGGATTCTTGTAAGCAAGAACTAGTAAAAGAAATACCCGTAAGGACTGAAATTGAAGACACTGTTGTTTTTAAAGACTATTCACACCTTGAGCAACCAGAACCACCAATACAACCACAGCTCAACACCTTATTTAAGCTTATATATCCAAACGGAAGACAAGTGTTGGTAAACAAAGGTGGTTTAACCTATAATGAAAATGACTATGTTGAAAGCGAAATACAAACTTTAGATGTTGAAGTAACTTCCGGAAGGCAAATCGTTTTGAATATCAAAATGGAAGAATTGGCTGAGCAAATGGAAGAAATTGTGGTTACTGCTGATGAAAGAGGTGGCGTAATCAATGAATATGCGACC
>JAUHXI010000016.1 GCA_030426875.1 bacterium | reverse complement strand
TTATACCCTTCCTGAGGGGTACACAGCGTATCAAATGAACTTAAAAGAGCTGCCCCATGAGGGAATTTTCCCCACCACCATTTATCTGAATTACACAGGGCAACGCTTTAACGGAGATGATATTCCACACGCTTCAGATGAGTGGTATGGACCGTTTTCGAATTCAGGTTTTGGAATTTACAAGTAACATCTGGTCATCACTTAATCATTTCTTGGACTTCATAACTCCAATTTTAAAGGGTATTAAATGATGAAGGAGCTACTAATTGCCGCTATTAGCACTCAAACTTATCGACAATTTTGATGCAGAGAAATTGGTTAAATTAAACAATAAGTTGGGGTAAATAATTGACAGAGTGTTTTGTAGAACAAATTTGTTGATTTAACGTTCTCATATTTGAAGATGTACTGAGCCAAATAAAAAGGTTTTATGACAATGTTGACACTGATAAGTTCTTACTCCTCGATGGTCAGTGTGATGTATGTGTGCTTGAGCTATAATGCCACACTTAAGGCAACACTTTCTATGTCTTGAAATCATTTTTCTAATGATTTCGAAGGCATGACTTGGATGTGATATTAACCTGCGCAAGAGTTTTTGGTATTGTTTCATAGGGAATGTGTTTAGATAATAAGGTTTTGACGCCTCTATCGTATACATTCCCCAACTTTATGTTAAATATAACCGAGAAATTGAGTAAAAGGAGAATTGCAAAATCCACCTCTTTACAAATGACTTCTTTTGGTGTTTTATATTCTACCACCTTAAATTATTTAATATGTTACAAGCGATAAAAGGCTTTATGCGTGAACGCCGAAACCGTGTTCGTGAGGATGACGTTGTTGATCGGCTTAGTTTTAATACTTGGAAAACCTATAATCGAATTTTAGAAGAGGTTGAGGCGGCTCGTCAGTCAAAAGGTGAAGAGCCTCCCGTCTCAAGAGATGAAGCTTTCTGGTATAGCCCCAAAATTGATACTCGGATGGTTCTAACACGTCTATTAATAAGAGGCATTGTTGAGATGAAGCATGAAAGCGAATTAACTGGTACTGAAACTGTTTGGGCATCAAAATCAGATTCAAGCGCTGATGATCAGGAGGCTCAATTTCGAGAAGACCATGGATATGGGGAACTTGCCTTTTATCGGTTCACTGGTTCTGCAAGAAAACGCAAACCAAAAGAAGATGAACTTCCAGAAGGTGCACTTTCTCCTATGGTAGTCTGATGAATTTCGCAATTTACAACTATTTTCTTTTCTCGCTTTCGTACAAGGTTTCTGTTTGGGCCTAAACAGTGTTAGCGGACTGTGGCGTGTGTTTTTTTTATCTAAATAAGAATATTACAGATCAGTAGATTTTTCACTTGAATTTCATTCTACCTGAATTCAATTCCACCCTTAATTCCCACATAGAAACTTCATCTCTTCATGTCACCTCTTTTTTTTCCTTTACTTCATTTTTGACCCCAAAACGAAGCAAAAACGGCTGGGGAGAACACGACGCGGTATCAACTCCATGCCTTTATTCATTGTTTTATCCGCTCGTTTCCCCTCCCTGATTTTACCGGGAAATCAATGATTATTTTATGGAATTTAGAATGGTATAAAATTTTCATTCAGAATTTATTCAAGGAAAGAATCTCCTGATCCGAAATTGATGTTTCTAATTTTATTGATATTATTTAAAAAATAGCATATTATATATAGGTATTAATAACTAATAATTCATGACTCTTAAAAAAGTTCTCCTAACCTCATTTTTAAGCATCTTTCTTATAGGATGTGGTCAAAGCGAAGTGGAAACAACTTCATCCAATGAATCCACGATTGAAGAAGATGAACCTGCAATTGAAAGCAAAGTGGAACCATCAACTGACACCAGCGAACTCCTGATTGAAAAAGATGGTGCCCTATACATTGTCCCAGAAGACCTAACGCTTGAACTAGAGGATGGCTTTGAAATATACTCTAACACCATTGTATTGTTTGGACCAATGGCACCATCTTTTGGCCCCATAGCATCAGATGATGTTTATGCGTATCAAATTGAGCTTCTTGAGCCACGCACCTTAGAGGACATTGAAGAAGCATTAGATTTCACCACAAAAGGCCCAGGTACGCGCCAGATAGCTGACTATCAAGTGGTTGAATGGTCTGCAGGAGGATTTTGTGACAGTCGCTACCTAGAAATCATTGGCAACCAGAAAAATATTCAACTTGGCAGTTCAGGCTGCGCCTTTTCTGAAGAGGGGGATTATGCCTACTTTGAAAACGTCATTCAAAGCATCGGCTCACCAGCCAAAGATGATCAGGCATATGTTTTTTATGACCCCATTGAGTCACCAGATTTAAGCAACATCATCTGTCTAGAAAATTTTGAAGAAAAGCCAATCGGAACCATTAATGGCTATGCACGAAATGCCTTGTCAAAGAATGACCTTGATTCTTTCTTAAGCCTCATGAAAATCAATTCCCTTTGTATCCCAGAAACATTTGGCGCCCCTTTTTTATACGCTGACTGGGATGTCGAAACAGAGAGTGCTGATTCAGGAAGAAAATTTGCCATTAGCCTTGAAAACACGATGGACCATGGAAGTGCCTGGGGTGGCCACATTGAGTACGCCACCTATGATGTTAGTACGGGTACCGAAAGTAGCAACTGGGCAAGCCAACAGGATTATGAAAAACTAAAAGACGGATCAATCGAAAACACGGTTCAAATAAATGGATTCGACGCCATGGTAGAATACAGACCATTCATAAGCCTTGACGGTGAAGAAGGAGGCATTCAAAAAGCGGTCACCCTTCCTTTCTCAGATCATTACATCTCGTTCGTTTACCCATTGCCCAACAGTGAGGGTGATTTTGACGCTTTTATGAGCAAATTGGAAGACAAGCAATATCCTGATGAATATGAAAATGAGCTTAAATCTTTTGATGCCTTTGTGAATTCAGTTGAATTCAACACCGTTCAATAACTTACAAAAGCAAAACACTATTCTAGAAAATTTAAAACCTGCCTCAATCGACACTGTGGACAGGTTTTCTATTTTATAAACCCTCTAGGATCTCAAAATTTTAACTGACGTCATACATTTAATCCATGACAAAATTTCACTCAATCATTAAAAATCCTCATACTCATGAAATAAAAAACCTTATCTATAATTGTGAATCAAGCAATCTTGCAAAACACTATATTGATCTTCGACTTAAAAAAGATAAAGACATTAGAAACTTAAGATTCATTGCTCCACAACAACTCAAAATTGAAGAGGGTTTTCCAATGTCAACTAGTGGGATGGAGATATTAGAATTAAGTAAAGATCAATTAGACGGTGTACGTGCTCAAGTCAGAAATTTTGAAGCAAACCATGGTTCAATCACTTTTTATGCAAAGCATATCGTAGACCTTAATGACCTTGAAACCTAGCACAAGAATAAAAATACAAAAATGGATCACAAGTGATACAATGTGAGTAGAATTAAAAGAAATTATTTCATGCAAATCGACATCAAATCCCTCAAAAAATTACTCGATGATGACACTCAAAGCACCATCTTAATCGACGTCCGCACCCAAGAGGAATGGGACGAAGAGCGAATAGCTGGAGCCATACACATGCCCATTGCAGAAATGAACATAGTAGAGCTAGAAATCTATAAAAAAGATAAACTCTATATTTATTGTCACAGCGGTGGACGGAGTCAGCTAGCCTGTGAACTCTTGAGACAGTCTAACTTTAATGCAATCAATGTTACCGGCGGCATCCAAACGTGGATTGACTCAAACTTTCCAACTGAGAATTAAGGCAAAGCTTGCACAGAAACCCACTCATGGCTATAATGAACTAAAAAAACCTAACCATGAGCACCAAAAAAGTCGCTGCCCAGTCAAATCGGATTTTACGCTATGTGTCGTTCATCTTTAGCGCGACCGTAGTAGGCACCTTTGTAGCCAGCCTGATTAGCAACCGATGGCTACTGGCCTTTGTCTGCATCCTCACTTTCATTTCATTCTACCTACCAGGCTTCTTGGCAAAAAACCTTAAAGTTCGTCTCCCCACTGAGTTTGAATTCATCATGGTCGCCTTTTTGTATGCCGCCTTCTTTTTAGGGGAGATTCAGAACTTTTATGAGCGCTTTTGGTGGTGGGATTTATTCCTCCACACCGTATCGGGACTCATACTAGGCTTTGTAGGATTTTTAATCCTCTACGCCCTTTATAAACAAAAGCGACTCACCTTAAGCCCGTGGCTCTTTTCGGTCTTCTCCTTTTCATTTGCATTAGCAATAGGGGGAATATGGGAGATTTTTGAATTCGGCATGGATCAACTAGGAGGGTTCAACATGCAAAATGGAAGCCTAGTGGACACCATGTGGGACCTGATTGTTGATTCAATTGGAGCCTTAATCGCAGCCACCTTAGGTTATTTTTACGTCAAATACAACCGCAGCCCAATTGGGTGGTTTGATAAGTTAATGAGAAGAGTGTTGAGTATAAATGATGTTAAATAGCTCACCTCACACGCACATCTAACCTTAAGCAACTATTGCTTGCCTTATAAGCAGTAAGGGTGTTTTTCCTCATTTTTACTAACAGTTAACAGCTTCTAAATTGTTGTGATCATAAAGAAATGCTTGAGGGGTTGAAGTGGGTTGAATAAAGATTTCATAAAATTAAATGTTAAATTTTGAATGATAAATATTAAAGTAAGATATGGACGAATCCTAAAATTCAATAAAATAAAGCCATTTAATATTTAAAATTTCAAATTTCAAGCCCCTGCAAAGGCCCAGGCCATTTTAAAAATGTCTCTCTGAGTGTCTGCAATCTCCTTACTTTCAATTAAAATAGCAATCAACTCACCATGAAATGAAGTGATGGCGACTTTATTGTCATAAATATTAATCTCATTGGTGAAACGGAAATCTTTTGAAGAAAGCAACCTAGTTTCTCGTAGCGAAGTGTCATCATTCTGCTTCACCTCATGTCCACAAGCATCATTAGGAGCAATGCACTTTAAAAAAATCTTCTTCTCACAGCGCTTTAAAATATACTCCTCATCGTAAGCACTCCAATGCAAACGAACTTCAGCTGAATTTGTGTAATTTAGAATTTCAGTGGTGGCCGTCAATGTATCAGCATAAACCCGCTTGATACCTTCAATGCCTTCAAAGTAGTGGACGCGAGGCTGTGCTTGTTTGTGAAAGAGCCCCTTGAGTTCAGGTAAGGCCAGTTCAAAATGGCGACGGTTATCCTCCAAACGTTTCAGCAAAACCTCAGGATCAACGGGTGAGTAAACCAATGAACCTTCTTTGTGTAATTGACTCACATAAGCTTTTTCAAGCATTTCTTCCAACACATCATAACAAGACCCACGGGGAACATCAGACTTACGACTAATTTGAAGGACAGTGCCTGACCCCAGTTCGAGGCAAGCCAAATAAAGTCGAGCTTCCTTTTCAGTCAAACCAATTTTTGTGAGCACTTGATATGAAACCATAATAAAAATTTAAAGCGATACGAAATCTGTTGTCGATATTCCCGACAGATTAATCCTATCATCTCACGACTCCAAACTCAAACCTTGACTGAGGGTCTGACAACCAATTTGAACAATAGAAAATAGTTTGCAATTTAGGCACAAGCGCCTATCTTGGAATCACAAATCAAGAGGTTTAATCCAAGAAAGTTATACATTCCTTCAATGTTTCAACCCCATTGGCACAAGCCTTGAATTCTAAATTACATTTTATTTCATATAATTTCATAATCATGATTCCCATCACTCATAATAAAAGTACAAAAACCGATCTCAAAATACACATGACACTCCCTGATCGCTCTCCCATGTTTAGAGACCGCGAGGGTGATTTTTTGGAGCTCTCTTATCAAGAATTAGAAGAACGTAATCTAGCCATCCGAGAGAAGGTGGAGCAAGGCGTGGATATTTCTGAAGAAATAAAATCTGAACTAAGAGCAAGCACTGCCATCAAATGCGTTTCACTACTATTCAGTGACCTAGAAGGTAAATTACATGGCCTGGATTTTGACAAAACACACATTCTAAAAAATGAGGATAACCTGACGTTTGACGGCTCATCAGTAAACGGTTTTTCAACCCTGAATAAATCTGACCTTCGCTTTGCTATTGACTGGTCCTCCTTCCGGTGGGCTCCCGCTGATATTTTTGGAAAAGGTAAGGTCATCGTCTTTGCCAATGCCTGCGAACAAGATGGAACACCATATTCTGGTGACTTCCGTTCAAACTTGAACCTAAAACGCAAAAAATTGATGGAAAAAGACGGCATTAAGGTCAATTTAGCTCCCGAAATTGAAGGTTTTTTGCTTGAGGGAACGGATGCCGAAAAAACATTTGATGAAAACATTAGCCTAAAACCCGCCAGCGTGGGGGGCTACTTCAACAGCCTTCCTCAAGACAAACTCAGACTTTTTATTGACTGGTTTGCCGAAGCCACTCGAGCCCTAGGTTTTGTGAACGAAAAAGACCATCCCGAAGTTGCACCCGGACAATTTGAACTGAACTACCGCTTTAGAGATGTACTCCACGCCGCAGATCAAATTCAACTTTATAAACTTGTTGCCCGCCAAATTGCCGCTCACATGGGTCTGACTGCCTCATTTCTGCCAAAACCCATCGCCGGCATCAACGGGAATGGAATGCATTCGAATATTTCACTCGAAAAAAATGGAGCTAATATTTTCTTCGATAAAGAGGGTCAAGACAATCTTTCTGAAGACGCTTTGATGTTCATTGCAGGGGTGCTTTCTAGGGGAAATGAAATGTGCCTAGCCATGAACCCCAGCGTCAACGCCTACCGTCGACTAGACCCCAATTTTGAAGCCCCCAACGCCATCAAAATGTCTGCTTCTGATCGCGGTTCAATGGTGCGCATCCCCATTGGCAACGAAAAAAGTGCTCGAATGGAAGTTCGAACCACTGCCCCAGATGTCAATCCATACCTGGTTTACAGCTTAATTTTGGACGCTGGACTAGGGGGATTAAAAGCCGGAACTAGTGAAAGAAAGGCCTTGAAAGAGCTCCTTGAAAACAAGGTTAAACCAGAAATCCTGCCAGCCACTATTCAAGATGCCTTAGAAGCCTTTAAAAAGAGTGATTTCATCACCCAGACCATGGGCAAGGAGGAGAAAAAGAAATACCTTGAATTGAAGCAAGAGGTGGCCGATCGTTCACCTAAATCGCTAGGAAGAATGATCAAAAAATGGGAGGTTTTAGACCATCATGAAGTGAGAAATCAGGTTTTAGAAAGTGATTTTTAAGGTGGTTGATGGCAGTCATTGTAAAATTAACACTCAATACCACGAACCTTCTGAACCACTCTGCAAGAATGCTCCAGGATAGACAGAATGAAAAGCTGGAACATGTGATAAAAATTGGATGATTTCATTTTAAAACACCTAAAGAAAATATCATTTGACAAGAAACTCCTAAATAAGTAGAATTGCTAGGCTTAAATAATCAAACTATCATGCCACGCGGAAAAAATACAAATGTCTACCTGTCTTGCAAAGGAACGCTTAAAAAAGACAATGGTCAGGCCAAAGCAAAGAAAAGCAAGAAAGATGACAGCCAACTGAAACATAACAGTGATGGGTGTGGGATGCAAAATTACAAAACACGCATCAACAAACGAACCATCAATGGAAAATTGGAACGAATGAAGTATTGTCCCAAATGCAAAGTTTCAATGGTCCATGTGTCTGGGAGTGAAATCAAACACAGTTCTTAATCAGCCCAAGGCCATAAGAGCAACCAAAGATTGAATTTAAAACCCAGCACTGCTGGGTTTTTTTGTTGGGTAAATGGGCCATCTTTCGTAGGGGAAAGGCATACCTGCCCCCCTACGAAAGAATTACACCAAAACTCAACATTGCGAAGGCGACATTGACTAATGTCGCCTTCGGGGAAAAGTAAAATTACGATCAAATCAAGGCTTCCAACTCGTCATATAAACCTTCAATCTCATCATCTAAAGCTTTAACTTCCATTCCCAAGATTCTAATTTTTTCCGTGTCTTTAGCAACGCAAGCTTTTGTGAGTTGATCAGAAATTTGAACCTTTTTCTTTTCCAGTTTCTCAATCGCTTTCTCCACTTTCTTAAGATCAGCCTCCAGTTTACGTTGGCGCTTTTTTTCCTCTTTCTTATCCAGGTAATCCTGTTTGCCTTTCGAGCTCTGAAGTGAATCATTGTCATGCAGGCTCATTTCATCCGAAAATCCCATCGTTTTCAAAAACTTCTCATAACCCATGTCTAAATTATAAATGCGCCCTCCATCAAATAAAATCAAACGGGTAGCGACCTGAGCGATCAACTCCTCATTATGAGACACGAAAAGAACTGTACCTTCAAAAATTTTAAGGGAGTTGGCTAGCGCTTCACACGATTCCATGTCCAAATGATTGGTGGGCTCATCTAAAGCCAACAAGTGATTGGAATGCAAAAGCACCTTACCCAGACACACCCGACTCTTCTCCCCTCCTGACAGCGTGGATATGCTTTTTTTGGCTGACTCTCCTGTAAAAAGAAGTGAGGCCGACACATTCCTGGCCTGCTGCTCAGTGATACCTGAAGCTGAGGTGATCAACTCCTCCAAAATGGTTTTTTGAGGGGAGAGCTCGTCTTTACTGTCCATCCCAAAATAACCTATTTTTAAGGCGGGATTGTGCCTGATTTTTCCAGAATTTGGCTCCAAATGCTTGGTCAAAAGCTTTAAAAGTGTGGACTTTCCTTTTCCATTTCGACCGATGATGGCAACACGCTCTCCATTCAAAATAGAAAGTGAAAAATCTTGAACCAAGGGCTCAGCGGGGTCGTAGGCAAAGTTGAGATGTTTCACTTCCATCAGTGAATCTGCTCGGAATAATTCAGAGCGAAAGTTGAACTTAATTTGAGGGAGGTGAACCAATTTTTCACCAATATCCTGCTTGGCCAACGATTTGATTCTAGATTGCACCAAGCCAGCTGAACGCGCACCGGCTCGAAAAGTTTGGATGAATTTTTCAGTCTTTTCTCGCTTTTTCACCTGATTCTGACGGGTCTTTTCGTGAACGCGTTCTTCCAGCTCAATCTGCCCCATCAGCTTGGTGGGACCACCAGGCATTTTTCGCATGCGTCCTCGATGAATGGCAATGGTATGAGTGACCACTTCCTCCATAAAATGCCGATCATGGGTGATGAGCATGAAGGCGGTTTTCCAAGATTTCAAAAAACGAGACAACCAACGGAGTGACAAGATATCCAAATAGTTGGTGGGCTCATCCAAGAGGAGTAAATCACAATCAGAAACCAAGGCTTCAGCCAAACGAATTCGAATCTGAAACCCACTGGAAAATTCTGAAGGGTGACGGCCAAAATCCTCTTGAGAAAAGCCAAGACCCATTAAAATGGACTCCGCCTTCCACTGCTCATTAACACCCGATTCGGGCAGTCGAGAAGCCACCTGCCTTAGAATAGTAGCGCCTTCGGCAAAATCCAAGTGCTGTTCTAAGGCTTGGATTTTAAAGTCAGTGGGCAATTTAACCTCTCCTTCTTGAGCTGAATCTTCACCCAAAAGGATTTTAAAGAAGGTGCTTTTACCCGACCCGTTACGACCAATCAAGCCAATTTTTTCTTTTGCATGAAGACTTAGATTCACATCTGTAAAAATGTCTTGCTGGCCAAAAAATTTGGTGAGATGGGAAATATGGATCATGAACAACAGTCTAGCATTTTTTCTGCAACAGAGCCTTATCAATTTTAATTCTTAAGCCGGGACATGAAATTAAATCAATTCGCCCACATTCCATTTTCTTTTATTTATAGAATGGAGTCATTTAAACTTAGAATTTAAAATTGAAATTGATGAACTCACAAATGATCAAATTTATTTTGATTGTGCTGATCATTCGTCTCCGCATAATGAATCCCCCCTTCGAGGTCATGAAGGTAGTAAAGATAATTCGTATCCGTGGGATAAAGGGCGCCTCGAATCGTATCAATCGCTGGGTTGGCAATGGGGGTTGGAGGCAATCCAACATTTTTGCGAGTGTTATAAGGCGAATCAACCTCCAAATCCGTCCCCGTGATCCCACCACTCGTCCGCCCCAAGGCATAAAGCACCGTCGCATCCGCATCCAAACGCATCCCTAAATCCACCCGGTTCCACATGATGCCAGCGACAATAGGAATCTGACCCCCCGAACCAGCCTCCCGCTCCACAATCGAAGCAATGATCATGATGTCTTCAAAACTGCGCTCAGAATCATTCACGGCTTCCCAATCTTCTGGAGACAATCTAGTTTCTAAATTGCCCAACATTCTCCCAATAAAGCGTTGATCAGTATAGAAATCATAATCCACAAAATAAGTATCAGGATACAAGTAACCTTCTAAATAACCGCCTTCTGGCAAGAAATCATAATCAAATTCACACCTGGCAACACAGTCCATAAATGCTTCAACGGTGGTCAGCCCATTTGATTCTAGTTCCTGAGCAACCTGCTCGGCCGTCCACCCCTCCAAGATTGTAATGGAAACCTCACCCACAGCCCCTTCCACTAAAATATCCACAATCTCAGTCATGCTATACCCCTTTTGAAAAACATAACTCCCAGACTTAAGGGTTCCACTCAACTCATTTTCTTTCAAATAATGCGTGAATGCCATTTCATACATAATAAGATCCTCCTCCTTCAACAGCGTGGCAATTTCTTTTCCCGTTGCGCCATCCGGAATCACAATGGGCACACGCTCCTCACTACCAGGCTCCAAACGGTACTCAGTGGCAGTGGAGTAGGCATGTCTCATCCAAAAATAACCCCCCAAAAGCACAACGATGACAAAGAGTAAGCTAATTTTCTTCATGGCTTTGGCTTAGATGTTAAGCGTATTTTTAGACTTAGAAGGTTCCACTCACTGGGCAGGACCACCGCCGCCAAACATACCTCCCATGTCTCCCATCACCTCTTTCATCTCTTCAGCCGCAATGCCTTGAGCTTTTTTAACTGCCTTATTTGAGGCTTCAACAACCGCCTTAGAAATCCGATTCAGATCACCAGAAAATGCTTCAGGGATTTTAACCTCGATGAACTCCTGCTCCCCATTCACCACCACCACAATCCCATCGGACTCGGCTTCGATATGAATGTTCTTCAATTTCTTCTTGATTTGCTTGGCTTGTTTTTGAAGCTTGTACATTTGCTTCGCCTGATCCATGAAACCCATAGTGTTTTTGTTAGGATTTAATCTGGAGCATTCTAACACAAAAGTCGAGGTTTATGAATTCAAAATTCCAACACAGACCAGGATTCGTCTGATTGGCATGATTAACTATGATTCAACTCCCCCTTTTTCAAAGGGGGTTGGGGGGATTTGGGGGGGATTTACAATAGACACTCACCACTCAATCTCTTCGTACGTTTTGAGGTGCTCCATCACAATCCCTTGAATCTCATCCAAATGAGCCTGCGTCTGAGCTTCCATAATAATCGAAAGTCGAGGGCTCGTATTGCTAACCCGAATGCCACACCAGCCACCTTTTCCAAAGTCCATACGAATCCCATCCATCGTCTCATTGGGATACTTACCTTTAAAATACTCAACAATCGATGCCATGATTTCAAATTTTTTCTCATCAGGACAATGGGGCCTGATCTCCGGAATAGTGAATGAATTTGGAAAGACTTTAAAATGTTCAGAAATCACTTCTTCAGAATCAGATAAAATCTTCAACACCCGAAAGGCTGTGATCAAGGCATCATCATAGCCATAATAATCTTCTGGCAAGAAAAAATGACCCGACTGCTCCCCTCCTAAAATTGCATCATAACGATGCATCGCATCTTCTACATAAGAATGGCCCACTTTGCACATCACGGTTTCACCCCCCATGCTTTGAACTAGATCAAAAAGGGTTTGAGAGTTAGAAACGGTAAAGACCAATTTGCCCTCTGGATGTCGGGTTAAAACATCTTTAGAAAGCAACATGAGCAACTGGTCCGCCGTGATGAAATCTCCCTTCTCCGTGATCACCCCCAATCGATCTCCATCCCCATCAAAACCAAGTCCCAAATCAGCCTTTTCATCCACCACTTTCTGCTTCAAATCTTCTATATTCGCTTCAATCACAGGGTCCGCCTCATGATTGGGAAAAGTGCCATCCAACTCTGTATACAACTCCACCACCTCATGTCCCAACTCTCGAATGAACTGAGGGTAAAGATTTCCAGCCACCCCATTACCGGTGTCAACCACAACTTTGAGCGGTCGGCTGTATGTGAAAATAGATTTGATTTTTTTAAGATAAAAATCCGCATAATCCGCTGTTTTTTTAGCTCCAGCACCCTCAACAAAATCCTCATTCTCGATCAACTGGTGAATCTGTTGGATCTCATCTCCAAAAACCGCATGAGCATTTTTAGCCATCAATTTGAACCCATTGTATTCTTTGGAGTTGTGACTGGCGGTAATGTTGCATCCTCCATCAAATTCACCTTCGGTGTTCACAAAATAAACATAGGGTGACGCTGTGATACCCACGTTCGTCACCTGACATCCCGTGCTCAAAAGTCCTGAAACAAAGGCTTCAAAAAGTTCCATGCTGTGAGTGCGACAATCTTGTCCCACCACCACTCGGGGTTCCTTCAAATTCTGAGTGCGCCTCAAAAAGGTTCCAAACCCTTTTCCAATCAATTCAGCTGCTTCAGCATTGAGCTGGTCAGGATAGGTCCCACGGATGTCGTAAGCACGAAAGATGTTTTGATTTATTTTCATTCTTTTAGTGGGACTAAGGGGTAAGAAATAAGTAGTAAGGGGGAAATTAAACTAAAAACATACTATCATTTTTACTAAAAAATTAAAGCGTAAAGCCCTTCATACGATAATGAACGCGATAAAATTTTTTTGATTAAAATTATTAAAAAAATTTAATTATATATAATTAACCATAAAATTACTCTTGATTGTAAACAAAATAAAGTTTAAAATTTTTGCGAAAATTAAAATAATTTACTTAGTTCCTACTACCTACTCCTTAGTTCTAAACGTATGAAAATTGCATTGATTTGTGGTGGCCCCTCCCTCGAACGCGGTGTTTCTCTCAACTCTGCCCGTTCCGTCTGTGACCACCTTCATTCAGAGGATGAAAACATCGAAATCATCCCCATTTATTTCAATGAAAAAAAGAAAGCTTTTCGGATTTCTCGGGCACAACTGTATTCCAACACCCCTTCGGATTTTGATTTCAAATTGAGCACCTCCGCCAAAGCACTTTCAGAAACTGGTTTGAAAAAATTACTGAAATCTGTTGATCTTGCCTTCCCCGTCATGCACGGACAATTTGGTGAGGATGGTCAAATCCAGCGCTTGCTTAAAAAAATGGGTTGCCCCTTTATTGGCTCACCAGAAGAAGGCTGTAAGATGGCTTTTGACAAATTCAAAGCCAATCAATTCATTGCCAAAAACGGCTTTTTCACGCTCCCGTCCACGGTACTAAAAGCCCATGTCAAAGACCATAAAAATAAAATTAATGTATTTTTCAAAACCTATAACATCAAGCGGGCCATTGTTAAACCTGCTACAGGAGGGTCTAGCATTTCGGTGCACTCGGTTTCGACTCCAAAAGAAGCGCTAGAAAAAGCGGGTGAGATTTTTTCAAAACGGGTCGATTCACGGGTGGTCATTGAACCCTTTTGTGAGGGCATAGAATTCACGGTGGTCCTCCTTCAAAATCGATTTGGCCAACCTGTTGCTGTCATGCCTTCAGAAATTGACATCGACTATCGTGATCATCAACTATTTGACTACCGAAAAAAATACCTCGCCAGCAATCAGGTCACCTATCACTGCCCCCCACGTTTTGACAATGAAACCATCGAAAAAATTCAAGTTCAGGCCGAACAACTTTTTCTTCTCTTTGGCATGCAAGATTTTTCTCGTTTTGATGGGTGGGTCATGCCAGACGGAAGGCTCTGGTTTTCTGATTTCAATCCCATCAGTGGGATGGAGCAAAACAGTTTCTTGTTCATGCAATCGTCCAGAATAGGAATGAGTCACAGAGACACGCTACATTACATCCTTAAATCAGCTTGTCGTCGCTACGGAATTCCGCTCCCCAAAAAAAATGAGGTGAAAGTAAAGGCAAAGAAAAATATCAGTGTTTTATTTGGAGGTGACACCGCCGAACGCCAAGTGTCAGTGATGAGTGGTACCAATGTATGGCTCAAGCTTCGACAATCCAAAAAATACGACCCCTCCCCCTTTCTACTGGACGTTCAAAAAAATGTATGGCGATTGCCCTATGCCCTCACCCTCAACCATACCGTAGAAGAAATTACCCAAACCTGCCTGACAGCCAAAAAAGATGAATCACGCTTACATGATTTAATCGAGCGGGTTCAACTAAAGCTCTCTCCACAAAAAGGAGAATTGAGCGAACCGTGGTTTGTGCCAGAAAAAATGAGCCTGGATCAATTCATCAAACAATCCGATTTTGTTTTTACTGGCTTGCATGGAGG
>JAUHXI010000015.1 GCA_030426875.1 bacterium | reverse complement strand
AAAAATGAGCCCAAAATAATGGACAAATCATTGACAGTTCGTCCATTAAGGAAGCCAGTTTTTAACTGCATTAAGTGAGCATTATTGACAAGTAGACAGGCATTATAGAAGCAGTGTCTAGAAGCCTTGTCGAACAAATTTTGTATTCCTTTTATGGCTAACAAAAATAGATGATGGACATGGCTTTAGACATGGTGTCGAGTTGTCTAAAATGCACTTAATCTGATGTTCATTTGATCAGAATTTTTCTCATGATAAAGGCTTAAAAGTAGGCTGTTCCACTTCAATTTGAGGTCATTTCATTGTAAAAATGGACACAAAATTTTGTGTCCTTACGATTGCCATGTGATTGGGGATATTTCTTGAAGACGAGATTGGCCAATATCGTCTTCACAGATTTGCCTCTCAAAAAAACCTGTTACTTATTACAGACCTTTACCGTATAAACCTATATATGCTATAATATTATCAAATAAAAAACCCCACACCATGAAAAAAACATTTTACTTCATGCTGTCCCTCCTCCTTCTTAGTTCAACGGTATCGCCTTCATTTGCCTTGATTGCGATGCCTTCGCCTGAACCAGAGGCTTTTTCTGGATCTTTTCCAGACGTCAATCCGCAAAGTCTAACCGCCGAAGCCATTGAATATCTGGCAGAAAAAGACACCATCAGTGGTTTTCCTGATGGCACCTATCAACCCGAAAACCGAATCAACAAAGCGGCTTTCGCCAAGATTTTAGCCGAAGAACTTTTCACAGATGAGGAAATTGCAGCAGCCAGTTGTGAGAACCCCTTTAATGATGTTGGGGAAAAATGGTACACCGACTATGTGTGTATTCTAAAAGACAAGGGCATCGTCACAGGCACCCCGGAGGGTAATTTTGAACCCACGGCTTACATGAACTTTGCCGAAGGGGCTCGAATGATCACCGAAGGGTACGACATCGTGGGAGAGCCTGTTTCAGATAAATGGTTTGCCGCCAATGTTGATGGTCTTCAAGACCGAAACGCCATCCCACTGACCATCTCGACTTTTAACGACGAACTCACCCGGGCTGAAACCGCCGAAATCGCTTACCGCATCAGTGCCGAAAAAAATGACAAAAACAGCCTCACTTATGAGGAGATTGAAGAGCCATTGCCTTACATTGCTTCATGTTCCGTGTTGGAAGAAAAATTTGAGGAATATCAATATAGGAATAATAATTACTATTATTACGATGATGTTATTATGGTGGATGAGGCCGACATGGATGGAGAGATGGCACTCGAAGAAGCTGTCATGATGAATTTGGAAGTTGCCCCTGCTGTCGCCAGTGATAGCATTTCTCAAAGCGCAAGAAATGTATCAGAAATGCCAAAAAGTGGTGGAGGCTCTGAAGAATTCTCTGAAACCAACCTGCAAGTGGCTGGGGTTGATGAAGCGGACATGATTAAGAACGATGGACAATACATTTATGTGATCAAAGACAGCACCCTCCGCATTGTCGACGCCTTCCCTCTCGAAGACGGCATGGAGGAAATCGCCATCCTTGAATTCAATCAAGATGAGGACAATGGCTATGGTGGTTTTTATCCTAGTGAAATGTACGTGACCGAAGATCGCTTGGTTGTGATGGGTCAAGACAGTCATTATTACTATTACGATACCGCTGCCTCAAATAAAGTGGCTGGCATGACATCTATGCCTGCTTACAACAGTGATCAAACCAAAATCTTTGTTTTCGACATCAGCGACCGCTCTGAGCCTGAGCTCCTGCGTGAAACCGCTTTTGATGGTTATTACCAAAGCTCTCGCCGCATTGGCGACCAGGTGTACTTGGTCATGAACGCCCAGCCTTATTATTGGAACTATCAGAATGTGGACAGCGGAGAAGATCTACTCCCCATGATGAAAGATGGCGACAAGGCCCCTGAGCCGATGGCTGGTTGTACTGACATCCGCTACTTTCCAGGACACGAAACGCCTAGTTTCTTGATGGTCGCTTCCATGGACATCAATGATACGGATGAGACCATTCAGTCCAACGTCGTGCTTGGCAATAGCAACAACTATTACATGTCTCCGACCGATTTATTTGTGGCCAACACCGTATATGGACCGCAGTTTTTCAATGACTGGAACTGGAGTCGTGAAGAGCAAGAAACAAACGTCTTCCGTTTTGCGATTGACGACGGTGACATCGAATTCAAGTCTCGTGGCAGTGTTCCTGGGCAAATTCTGAACCAATTCTCCATGGACCAACACGATGATTACTTCCGCATTGCCACCACCACGGGTAACATTTGGAATGATGCCAATCCGTCTAAAAACAACGTTTATATTCTAGACGCTGATATGCAACGGGTGGGCACTTTAGAGGGGCTAGCCAAAGGTGAAGAAATCAAATCCACGCGCTTCATTGGGGATCGACTTTACATGGTCACCTTTGTTCAAGTGGACCCTCTATTCGTCATCGATTTAGAAAACCCTCGCAATCCTCAGGTCTTGGGTGAGCTCAAGTTACCTGGTTTCAGCGAATATTTGCATCCTTATGACGAGGATCATTTGATTGGCTTTGGCCGAGACACCACGCTTGATGAATACGAAAATGTTCGATTGGATGGCTTTAAAATGGCCCTCTTCGATGTTTCAGATGTGCGTAATCCCAAAGTTAAATTTGAAGAAGTCATTGGTGGCCAAGGCACTTACTCTGAGCTTCTTTACAATCACAAGGCCCTCCTTTTTGACAAAGAAAAAGACCTTATCAGTTTTCCCATCGAGATTGTAGAACTGCAACGTCCTCAAGATTTGATGTGTGGCGAGTACACTATGAGCACTTGTCCATATCAATGCATTCAAGCCTGTGTGGGGGATGGAGACACGTGTGAGGATGTGGCTGGTAGCTGTGTGGCTCCCACTTACGAACAGTACGAGACCACCTTCTCTGGAGCGCTGGTCTATGACATCGACACCGAAGATGGCTTCACAGAACGAGGCCGCATCACCCATTATGACGAGGAAGATAAGGATGACTATTATGGCTACTCTGATTATCGAAAAAACATTCAACGCATCCTTTATATAGGAGATTATTTTTACACGGTGGCTCAAGGCGGCATCATGGCTAGCGACATGGACACCATTGAAGAAGTGGAGTTTGTAGAGTTAGAACAAGACGAATCTTATTATGAAGATGAATATTACATTGAAGAAATGCCTGTTGATATGGTTATAGACATTCCATTCATCCCATTCTTTTAATAGATGATAGAAAAATCTCCCCTTCCCCCTCTTTCTCAAGAGGGGGACCTGCCAAATATCACTCCTTCTAAGAATTCTGACCCACCAAATATTCCCCCTTGCGAAAGGGGGTTAGGGGGATCTCTAAATAACTCTTTATAATCAAATTCATGAAAAAACTATTCATCCCCCTATTCGCATTAACCCTTTTGATGACAGGATGCGAGTATTTAAATTCAGACCCCAACTGCATCGAAGGCAATTGTGTGAATGGAACTGGCACGTATGAATGGGATTTACTACCAGGTGAATCAGTGGCGCACCGTTATGAGGGAGAATGGAAGGATGGTCTGATGCATGGAGAGGGGACTTATTATTACGGCAATGAAGATATTTATGACGGGGAATGGGAGGATAATCTGTTCAATGGACAAGGCACTTACACCTTTGGTCGCAATGGAGAATTTGCAGGAGATGAATATGAAGGAGAATTCAAAGACGACCTCTTCAGTGGACAAGGCACTTATTATTATAACAATGGAGATCGATATGAGGGTCAGTGGGAAAATGACACAAAAGATGGAGAAGGAACTTACTACTATGACAATGGAGACATTTACGAAGGCGAATGGGAAGGTGGAATGCAAAACGGACAAGGCACCTATATTTTTGCTGCTAATGACGAATTTGGTGAAGAAAGATATGAAGGGGAATTCAAAGATGATCTCTTCAGTGGACAAGGCACGTTCTATTATGACAATGGAGCTCGCTACGAAGGCCAGTGGGAAAATGACCAATTAAATGGCGAAGCGCTTTATTATTGGCCTGATGGTTCTATCGATAGAGATTTCCTCGAAAACGGCGAACTCATCAGTAGCGAGGAGTATTTTGGAGAGGAAAATGAACAACTTGTTACTTTTTACAAATTCCTCCGTATAAACTAGTGGGTGAACGCGAAGGCGCCTTCGAAACTAAAACAGTGCACGGTGTTCATGAATAGGTCAGCTGCCCATTCATATCAAACACCCCGCACCACATTCTCACCCTAGATCACCCACCCACATCATGGAAAACCAGTGCATTGAGGCCTGCCAACGTGGTGAATTAAACACCTTTGGCACCCTCTACGAAAAATATGTAAAAAATATCTATCAATTCATCTATTTTAAGGTGCATCAAAAAGAGCTTGCTGAGGATTTAACCAGCACCACTTTTATGAAGGCTTTAAAAAATATCAAGAATTTCAATCGAGAAAAAGCCTCGTTTAAAACCTGGCTCTACCAGATCGCTCGCAACGCCGTCATCGATCACTATCGCTCAAACAAGCAAACCAGTGATTTAGAAGATGCCTGGGGTGTGAGTGATGACACTAATATTGAACGAGACACTGATTTTAAAATGAAAATTGAAGCCGTCCAAGAGTATATGAAAAAACTCAAACCCGAACAACGCGAAGTCATTCTTCTGCGTGTGTGGGGAGAGCACAGCTTTAAAGAGGTTGCTCAGATCATGGGGAAAACCGAAGCTTCATGCAAAATGAGCTTCAAACGCGTGATGGTTAAGTTAAACAAAGATTTCACCCCATTGCTCGCACTACTACTATTACTAAATAAATAATGAAAAATCGTATCCAATCCATTCTCCAGGACCTTTACGCAATCGACCCTAGTCTTAAGCAGAATGAAGCAGTCTTAGCGAAGGTGATTGAAAAATTATTGGAGGCCAAGCCCAGCAGTCAAATCGACCACGATTTTGTTGCCCAATTAAAAACAGAGCTAGATGCAGAAGTAGTACTCATGGCCGAAGAGGGAATTGAGACAAAAGAGAATGCGACAGCGCCGGGTTTTTGGGATAACATCAGGCGAGTTCTGTATCCACTAGCAAGTGGGGCTTTTGCTCTGATACTATTGGTGGTCATTGTGAACAACGATCCTGATTATACCCAAGAAATCGCTACAGAAGACAGTATTAGACCTGAATTAGCCGTTGAATCAACTGAAGCAGGGATATTTGGGTTCAATGCCGATGCTTGGGAACGCAAGGTTTTTGACATGCAAATTGCAGAATTAGACCAAAACGAAGCATTTGGTGCTCTAACCGATTTGGCATTCGAAACAGGAGCTGACTATGCCTTCACGACGGCTTATGAAGTAATAGATGGAGCAATCGTGGGCTCTAGTGATCCATCATTCGAAAGTAGCGTGCCAGGTACAGGTCCAGTGGTGGTCAGTGCCCCATTAAATGACGACAATTCAACTGATTCCAACACACCGCCCCCGGCAATAGCAGCTGATGCCGAATTAGAAGCCGACACTCAACCAGAAACCACAACAGTCGCTTATCAAGCTGTAATAGACCATCAATATGCATATCAAGGAGAGCCATTCGATTTGGATGAAGACATATACGTTTATAGGGCAGTTGCTCCAGAAAATTCAAGAGAAGCATTACTGGCTTTATTGTTGAACTTTGGATTCAACGAAGCTGATCTTCAAGTATACGTTGATTTAGACATTAAAGAGCTGACTCTCTCTCAAGACGAAGCATTTGGTTACGATTTCATTTTAAATTTTGAAGAAAACACTTTAAAAATTGGCCAAAATAAAAGTCTTTGGCCAGAGCCTTCTCCTATAAATGAATTGCCTTCCATTAAAACCATTCAGGCTATTGTGGATGATTTCTTTGCTGAAAATAACATCATTCTGACCCACTATGGGGATTATGCAATCAATCCCGAGTGGTTGCTAGAATTTGGTTATTTGTATGATGAGGGCGCTGACATTTCGGAAGCTGAATTACCCAGTTATATAAACCTGAATTACCCCCTCCTTTTTGATCAAAAGCCTGTCTTAAATCTGGATGGAACAGTCGTTAAAATTGAGGTCAGAGTTGATTTGGCTCATAAAAAAGTATCCAGCGTAAAAAACTTAAGGGCGGAAGTCTTCGAAAAAACCACCTATCAAAGCGCAAATTGGGAAGCAATAATGACAGCTTTAAATTCTGGACAGTTCTATTATAAAGCACTTTTTGAGTCCAATAAACTGATCAGCCTCGACACACCCGAAATCGTATTGCTAAGCCTACCAGACGCCGAAGGTGGACGAGAGTTTTTGATCCCTACCCTAAAATTCCCTATTGTAAACGAGGAGGGAATTGACTATTCACAAGATCATATCCTTGTGCCATTATTAGAGGAGGTGCTGAATGTAGAGTCAATTTAATTTTCCCCCACAATGACACTCGACTCCCAGTGATTTTTTTGATTATCAAATACTTCTTTCAATTCAAAAAGTGAAATACTAGCTATTTTAAGAACCGTTGCCACCATCCTTTCATCATATTTCTGCCAACAAGAAAGTCATAAAAAATTGAATGGTTCACATTTTTAAACACCTGATTAGACATGTCTTGAAGTTCTTTTTTTAGAAATGGATTTTGTGTTGATTCATAAATATCGAGCAATGCCTGAAACATGTCTAGATTGTCTAAGAATTTAGCATAATTTGATCTAAATAAATTAGAATATGCTCTAATGGCCAATTCTCCTCCTAATTGCCGTATTTCTTGGAGTTTATTTGTGCTGTCAATTTAAATGATACTGGCGCTTTTTGAAACCCTTGTATTGTCCATATTTTCATAATAATGTTCAGGTTGATCCCAATGATTTTCACCACAGCCAATAGAAAAGCCCTCCTGTGTGGTAATAATTTTTTCCGAATCATGAATAGGTTTCTTTAGGGTTGGCTTGATCAAGTGACTTCACTGCAATGGCGAATACGTTTTAAAAATCCCTCACAGTTCAGTGTTCATAAAATGAAAATATAATAAAAAAACATTACTATTTAATGATTTTTTAACATTAAAATAACAGTTGAACATGAGATTTTATTGAGGTTAAAATTCATTAAAATGTCTATTTAAAAACATCTTTTTAAAATCAGTTAAAATTGTAAACTTAAAATTATTATTAAAAATTTTCATTTGTACGCCAATACCTGTTAAAATAAATTATCAGTAGAAAACAACTATGAAAATTCTAATTGTTGAGGATAGCGTTGATGTTCTCAGCGCGCTCAAAAAAGGCTTTAAGCTCATGAAGGTCATCAGCGATCATTGTAAGAATGGTGCTGAAGGACTGATGAAGCTTAAAGAGCAAGAATATGATCTGGCCGTCTTGGATTTAATGCTGCCAGACATGCGGGGTGAAACCATTCTTAAAGAGATAAAAGACTCTGGGATTAGAACTCCAATAGTGATCCTTACGGCCAATACTGACGTTCACAAAAAAGCTGCTCTACTCGAAATGGGTGCCGAAGACTTCATCCAAAAGCCGTTCACTTTTGAAGAACTTTTTGCAAGAATTCAAGCCATTTTGAGGCGTATACACAACAACATACCAACCGAATATATAAAGGTGGGCGGCCTAGAGTTATTGCCTGACAAGCGGTCAGCCCTCTTGAATGGTGAAGAGATTCAACTCAAGGGCAAGGAGTACAATTTATTAGAGTATTTAATGAAACATCCTGATCAAGTGATCACCCGGCAAACCCTGATGGAAAAAGTATGGGGATATTCCACCTCTATTTTGACCAACACCGTGGATGCCTACATGTACAAATTAAGGCGTAAAATTGATAAAGATCCCAAAAATAAAGTCATCAAAACCGTGCATGGGGTAGGGTTCATGTTGACCTCGGAGTGAATGCCATTCAGTGTTTCTTCTTATAAATCAAATACGAATAAACCATCGGCACCACAACGATTACGCTCATGACCACAATGAAGCTAGTGATCACATACAATTGTAGCCAGGCTTGTAAAAGAAAAATAAAACCTCCCACAACAAAAGCCCACCCCATCACCCGTTGGGATTTTTGCCATACCTCAGGATCATTCAGGGTCCAAGGCGTTCGGAGGCCCAAAAAATAATTCTGACGCACTTTTCCCATATAATTTCCTAGAATCACAAACATGATGCCCAGTGCCGCTAGCATCATGGTTGGCATCAAATCTTGGTTCTCTGGGCGAAGAGTCATGAAAAATTGCATGAAAAAAACAAAAGTCAAAAAAAGAATGATCAAGTTTTGAATGATTTCATAGGTGCCCGAAAACGCATCATAATTTTTGCGTCTGGGATCGATTTTGGCTAAAAGTGGGAATAGAAAAAGCAGTATCAAAGAAATACCAGGAATGATCCATATCGCCCACATTTTAGCCCCCCACTCATCGGGTTGCCCCTCCATGCCCCAATGGATTGGAATGTTTTCTGGAAGCCTGGGATAAAGAATGGCAGCAACAATAAACATTAGGATTACAACCACGAGGCGAAAAATGAATGCTTTGGTTTTCATGTTATTTAAATTTAAAGAATGTATAAAATAATTGAGCCACCTCTTCAAAAACAGACAGGTTTAAAGCGTACTTGATGAATTGGCCATGACGCTCAGCAACAACCAAATCAGCCTGCTTTAAAATACTTAAATGATGGGAGAGTGAGGCTGCCGAAATAGAAAAATGCTTTTGAATTTCTCCTACTGTCAAATGGCCCTTTTTCAAGAGTGAAAGGATTTGTCGTCGATTTTTGTCAGAAAGGGCTTTGAAGACCGAGTCCATTGATTAGATAATTAGATGGATATCTAAATATTAAATTAAAAACGCTCTCAAGTCAAGGATTAGAAGGTGGCAAATCAAAAGCTGAAAGCCTTTATTCTGTCTCAACCCCTCCTTTCTTCGCTTTAAATTTAAGCGCCAGTGAATTCACGCAATGACGCTCGCCCGTAGGCTGAGGCCCATCAGGAAAAACATGGCCCAAGTGACCATCGCAGTGTTTACAATAAATTTCAATCCGCTTCATGCCCAATGAGTCATCATCCCGTCGCCCCACTCTGTCACTGGATTCATAAAAACTCGGCCACCCACAGCCAGAATGGTATTTGGCTTCAGAGGAAAATAAATCCGTACCACAGGCGGCACACGAATACATTCCATCTTCACTCAAGTCCAAATACGCTCCCGAACCTGGGGCCTCAGTGCCCTTCATGCGTAAAATACGATACTGGTCGGGAGTGAGCTCATCTGCCCACTCCTGATCGGTTTTTTTCATCATAAAATTTAAGCTTACGCATTCAAAATTCAAACCTCGAAGTTCATTAGACACTTCACTCGCAGGTGTCAGGGAATGCCTCCACCTCCTCCGCATAATGAGAGGTGAGATATAGAAATTTCTTCTCTTCATCAATCACAAAGCCAAGACCCAGTTGATCATGTGCCATGTTCACAATGTTCTGATAATGGTCAACGCTGTCCGTATTTTCTTCGGCCATGTAAGCGTTAAAGACAATCTCCATGGCAGCAATCACTTCATCAGTACAATCATTGTCACTGCAACTATAGGTCACCAAACCTAGGTTTTCACCTACAGAGTAACTGTCAGCCGAGTCAAAGGTGAAGCCCAAGTCAGCAAACCATTCATGCAGTTCAATTCCATCTGCACGCACATGGTTGATGGCCCCTGCCTCTGCATTTTGCTTGGCCCAAAGGGTCGCAGAATAGTCTAACCCTTCTTGTAGAGCAAAGGGGCTCAATCCACGTTCCACACGGGCTTCATTGTGCCATCCTAGCCAGCTGGAACGGACAATGTCCACATCAACGGAACTGGGTAAATGGTCATCAACACAAACATTAGCAGTGTCGCCAGGTTGAGATTCAGTCACAAATCGTGTGGACGCTCGATTATTCGTGTCCTGCAAGATTCGAGACATCATTTCTGCCATTTGCCCGCGATCAACCGATTGCCCCAATTTTGTGAATGAGTCAGGTGTGAATTGCTTATTTTCCATGGCAGCCAGGTAAACCACATACCAAACCTCAGTGTCTTCGCCTTTAGGAATTTCAAATGTGTTGACCAAAATTTTACTGGCCTCCACTAAATTAATAGGATCCCCCGGTTTAAAGCTGGCATCCTCATAACCATCAATGATACCGGCACTTTTTGCATAACAAACGTAACTAGAGAACCAATCCTCCTCCTTAACATCGGTCATACATGCGTCAGCTGAGCTAAAGGGCTCACTGCCAAGTTTAGCTTCAACCACAATCTTGGTGAATTCGGCTCGGTTCACAAAAAGGTCAGGCTTATAAAAGCCATCAGGATAGCCCTGAACAATTCCATTGGATTCCAAATAACGTATGGCATTCTCATAAGGATGACCCACGACATCCAAAAGGGTTGTGGGATTTGGGTTAGTAGGGTCAACCGGCGTATTAGGAACCACTATTTTTCGTACCACTGCTTTGTCATCGCCAACAAGAACCTCTTGCTCATCATCTCGCCCTATTGGTGCGTCTGTTTCATCCACATAATCAGAGTGAATGAAGCCTCGACCCCCATCATTAGGAATTTCAACATAGCGCCACACTCCAATTTCACCAATCACTTTAACCACGGCTCCGGCTGAAAAAGTATCAACAATCTGACCATTACAAACCCCATCGCGAACATTCAAATCCGTTTCCAAATCCTCTTGAACCATCACAAAATAATCAACTACCTCAGTGATGATTTCACAAGCATCATCCTGAGTGTTCGTCACAGGACTTTCAGGAAGGTCTTCTAAGGCCACTTCAGTTCTCCCCTCTAATAAATTAGAATTGGGAACAGTTTCAGCATATTTATTCCACAAATAAGCATATTGACTTCCATTGGAACCAGGAATTTCAATGTAAAGCCATTTGCCGAATTCATTGGTCTGTTCATTGATCACAAAACCAGTTTCAATCTCCCCAACCACGACCACCTCTTGTCCAACGGCCAAAGAGCCAACCGCATTGCTCGGGCAATCCTCCTCCTCACCCCCCTGAATGGCATCGCGAATATTGACCGATAGGGTGGCTTTGACCACATAATCCGTCACATTCACAGGGGCTTCATTACAATCGGCAGCTTGCGTTTGATGTGGCATAACCGCAAAAACACACAAGGCGACGAAAGCCAAAAAGTTGAGTGTTATCTTTTTCATGGTTTGAGTTTTTATTTTTTTCTATTTCTTGGCTTCATTCTAACTTCATTTCCACAAAAAAAGCAAGCCATTTTTCCCTGCCAAAACAAGAATGAAGAATGGTTCCTAGATTCTATTTTTAAATTTAAAACTAAAAATTTAAAAATCGAGATTAACCTGTCATTTGTTCAATGAATTCGTCAAATAAATAAGCGGCGTCCTCAGGTCCAGGGCTAGCTTCGGGGTGGAATTGAACAGAAGACCAGGGCTTACTCTTATGCTTTAGGCCTTCAACCGTTCCATCGTTTGCATTGCGAAACCACACTTTCCACCCGTTGGGCAGGGTTTTTTCATCCACCGCAAACCCGTGATTCTGAGATGTGATGTAACAACGTTCCCCTTTGTCATTGATCACATCTGTACAGGGTTGATTGGCACTCCGGTGCCCATATTTCAATTTATAGGTTTTCGCTCCCACTGCCAGCCCCATCAATTGAGAGCCCAGGCAGATTCCAAAGATTTTTTTATTTTCCTTCATGGCCCATTTAATAGATTCAACGGTTTTATCAGCCATTTTGGGGTCCCCAGGTCCGTTCGAAACAAAAACCCCGTCATATTTTTCCTCCACTGTCGAAAGGTCATGATTCCAAGGTAAGCGGATCACATCAACACCGCGTTCCAAAAACGAACGGATGATGTTGTGCTTGATGCCACAGTCAATCAAAGCCACACTCGCTTTCGCCTTTCCTGGGGCTTTCAAAATGGTTTTAGAGGGTGTGGAGACTTCTGCCACCAGATTCTGAGTATTTGGATCTTCAAACACCATTTTTTTTGAAAAAGAGGCGGATTCATGAGTTAGTTTGCCCAACATCACCCCATGTTCACGCAATTTTTGGGTCAAAGCCCGGGTGTCCACCCCTTTTAGCGCGGGTATTTTGTGTTTTTTCAGAAAATCTGAGAGTGTTTTTTTAGCTTCCCAATGAGTGTTTTCACTCGATTCTTCACTCACAATGATTCCTCGAAGATGAATCTTAAGGGACTCAAATTTTTCACTCAGTCCATTCTCACCTGATTCACTAGGAATTCCATAATTACCGATCATGGGATAAGTGAGGACTAAAATTTGCCCACAGTAACTGGGATCGGTGAAGGTTTCAGGATAACCGACCATGCCGGTATTGAAGACCACTTCACCGTCCACAAATTCCCCTTTTTTGAGGGGGTGGCCAAAAGATTCTCCTTTGATTTGAGTGCCGTCTTTAAGGATGAGCTTGAGCATAGGATATTGACTTTTTAAATTTACTTTGCTAGTATAATAACACTTTCGGGATTTACCCGCGGCCCCATTCGATCTTAACCGGTTGGATGGGGAACATTTTTTATGAATAAACTCTTTTAAAGCCTAATTTTATTTTTTCGAAGTCCGCCCTATCAACTTCCCCAAGTTTACTGGACAATCGTCTATAGTCAATGGATCTTACTTGATGAAGGCAGGCATTTATTTTTTTATCATGCTGAGAAAAAGGCACGAACCAGGTTCCAGTTTTATTTTTTGTTGTTGTGGGTGCTACAAAATAAAATCCATGAGCTAACTTTTTCAGGATAATGACTGGTCTAGAAAATAGCTGGCTTTTACCATCAATTTCATAGCCCACATTCACTCCTACGCTAGCCCACCAAATATCTTCCTCAGATACAAATGGTATTTTGTATGCTTTAAAATTTAATTTTTCTTTAAGTCTCATCCATCCCGAAAACGCTTTAATATGCTTCATTTTTAGCCTATTTAAGTGAACGGGAGTACTTTCAGTATAGTAAACTTTTGTTTACTTGTCAATAGATTTTATCTCTTTTCGTTTGGCGATGAAGTAATAGAGAATGGCACCAAGAAAATTAAGGAAAATGAGCAAAAGGATCCACATCACCTTATCTTCTTTTTGATTTTTTATTGCATCAATTAACATCCACAACCAAAAAATAAAAGTCAGCATGGAAAAGGCTAAGACAACTATTAGTGGCCAAAGTATAAAGCTAAAGGTGTCAGGACACACTGTCATTTCACCGTCCACTACACACGGAACAGGTCCAGCAAGTGCAGGCTGAACACTGATCAATGTCAGCACCAAGAGGGCACTTATTTTTTTGAAAAATGTGGACATCATATTGAATACAAGGTTAGTTTTTCCAAAATCTAACCTACATCATCAGAATGCTCTCGCATGTCCACCACTTTCAACTGAACATTCCGTTTCCCTTGCCACTCATTCACATTTAAATTAAAAGCAATGTCATAGGTTTTTTCGGGGGAAATTTTCTCCAAATGTTCGCCAAAACGGAAGGCGATGGCTTGAACGTTTTGACCACCGCTATGCACCTGAAAACGCAAATGTTCTTTGCCTTTTCCCAAAGGAGAAACGGTGGGAATGCTTGCATTTTTCACAATGAGGGTGGGGTGTGGATTGCCGTAGCCAAAGGGTTCAAACTTGTTAAGTTTTTCATTCATGACCAAGTTCATGTCGTTCAGATCTACTTCGCATTCTACTTCAAGTTCGCCATGAAAATTGTCCAAATCAATGTAACCAGGTGCTTTCTCAGTCACCATTTTTTTAAGCGCTTCCAAATTTTTGCGCGGCATACTGAAGCCGCCAGCCAAGGTGTGTCCGCCCACATTCGTAAACAGTTCAAGTCCTTCCCCGCGAAGGAAGGCAGTGATGTCAAAGTCATTTAAGCTCCGACACGAGGCTACAATTTCATCTTCTTTTTCTTGCATGGCAATCACAGGCCGGCTAAATTTTTCGCACATTCTACCAGCGATGAGGCCCAGAGTTCCCGCATTCCATTTGGGGCTGCTGATGAGAATGATGGGGGGAATGTCGTCCATGGCTAGAATCGCTTCGGCAGCTTGCTCCACATAATTTTTAACAATGTCCCGACGGCGTTGATTTAAATGCGAAAGGACGGACACTTTTTCAGCATTGCCCAACAGCAGTTCAAGCGCATGTTGAGCGGTGTCCAGTCGCCCCGCAGCATTGATGCGGGGGCCAATAAAAAACCCAATGGTCGTGCTGGTGATCGGCTTGTCAGCCATTTTGGACTCCTCAAGCAAGGCTTTGATGCCGGGATGATTCCCCTGACTCAAACTTTTAAGACCATTGTTGGTGAGCACTCGATTTTCCCCGGTCAAATCCATGCAATCAGCCACAAGACCAAGCACAGCCAGACCCATTTGATCATAAAGATATTTTTGAGAAACTCCCTCTTCAAAATAAAGCGGAGCTAACGCGCAGACCAGTTTGTAGGCCACAGCGGACCCACTCAATTCTTTGTTGGGATAATCACAGGCGGGTTG
>JAUHXI010000014.1 GCA_030426875.1 bacterium | reverse complement strand
TCAAAACGGATGAGGCGTTCCTCCAAAAATTTGCTGGCACGCCGCTGATGCGAGCGAAGCGTCGGGGGTTGATTCGAAATGCCTGTGTGGTGGCGGGGAATTCGAGGGACGTTTCGTTGATTCCTTTTCTTCAGAAAATTGTGAAGGAGACGGAGGATGAGATGTTGAGGGAGCATGCGGAGTGGGGGATTGAGCGGTTGAACTCTTAAGAGTGATTTATATTTTGTTATCATTTCAAAAAAATGAATTCAAATCCAAGAAGGGATATTAAATTTGCCTGTTTTAATTGCCGAAAATCTTTTGAACGCAATGTTGCTTGTATAGAAAATACAATGGCTTGTCCTGAGTGTAAAAAGAAGGCATTTCGATATGATCATAAGTTTAGGCCTCCTAAAAAAGAAGATGATAAGCAGTGGAAATTGGTCCAATTCTTAAAAGAAAATGGATTTTATTTTCAAAGAATTTTAAAAAAAGATGGTTCTCGCGCTGTTTATCCAGAAAACTTGAGAGAGGCTGCGGTTTTTGTAAAAGAGTATGCTGATCAGGCTATTGAGTAGGGACGCAAAATGTTGCGTCCGTTTGGATTGTTTTTGAGAAAATTTTTTGAAGGCGACATTGGCCAATGTCGCCTTCAAAAAATAAATAAAACCACGAAAAAATTTGACAAAATTAATTATTCTTGCTAAAAATAGAGTGTTGCTTAATCCTCCATTTAACTTGAAACTCCACCCTCACACCTTAGGAATTAGGTCTTTTAGAGAGTTCTATTCAATTGAAGATTCCATAGCTAGAGCTTTATTGCACACTTTAATTCAGTGTTATCACAGCGGAACTATTAAGGTTCCTGAGTCTGATTTAAATCGTGAGCGTGAACATTTTATTGATGAGCTTTTGGATGTTTATATTGCCAAAAAATATCAAGAAAAATGGTTTAAGGGTTTTCTTAAGAATCCTGGCTTAGCTCGTTCTTCTTTGCTTTATCATGTAAATGATTTTGTTGAATTCGAATTGGCTTATCAGGATGTGAGTGCTGAGCATGAAAGATTGCTGCAACAGTATGCTAGCCACCATATTGATATTCTCAGCAATGCATTAAAAAAATTTGCGTCATCTGGAAAATTGAGCCAAGAGCAGAAATGCTATATTTATCCGGTTTTAATGTCTATTTTGAAAGCCCAATTGCCTAGTGGTATGGTGCCTGAAAGTGTTGTTAGTATTGCAGATTTTAGACTTATTTTAAGCGATCTTCTTAAATTCACTTATTAGAAAACCACCCACAACACTCCCAATAAAATCGGTTGATGCACTAAATAAATCCACAACGAGTTTTTCCCCAAAACCGCCATTCCTTTTTCCCATGCTTTTGGACCTCTTAATTGAACAAATTTTTTATACAGTAAATTCCCCATTCCATTCCCGATCAAAATCACACCCAGCCAAGGAATAAGGGGGTAATAATCCAACGAAGCAAAGGTATTTGGAGTTATCCCAAAAGGTAGAAAGGCCATGTGCTTGATTTCAATCCCACCAACCGGCTCGCTTAAAAATAAGATGCCCACTCCTGCAATCACATTCACCCACCTCAAACGAGCTAGTGGAAGGCTCAGCAAAATACCCGTGCCCATCAGGTGTAAAATCCCAAACCAGATCGTCATTCCGGGGAAAATGATGAGGGTGGCAATCGAAATGATCAAGCTGATCCCCAGAAGTCTTCCCACCCGCTTCAAATTAATTTTCAAGGCAGCCAATTTTTCCTTCCGATTCACCACTGTAGCCGTGGCCACCCCAACCATCAACATAAAAACAATGGCCGCAATCCGGCCAAACCAAAACCAAAAACCTGTTTTATAATCGAACATTTCAAATTCATAGAAAAATTTCAGATTGAAAATCAAATGAAACAGCACCACCATGATGATGGCAATGCCCCGGATAAAATCAATGAGCCAAATGCGATTCGTTTTTTTATTCAAAATTTAAGATTCAAATTTATTAATCCTATTTCATTTGTAAAAAATCATAGTCCGAAGTGGAGTAAATGGGAATCATGCTAATCATTTAATCACACAAATCATAGTCCTGCAGCGGAAATTTGAATTAACTCAAAGTAGCCACCGTAAAAATCACACTGAAAGGTTTGCAGTAAATCACAACAGACTGATAATCAGCAGGGTCAATGTCGGCGGGAATTTCGTAATTCTGACTGCCAATGTTCCCCTTTAATTCGGCAAGTTCCACTCCACTGCCCACTTGATCGGTAGTTGGGTTTGATTCGGCCACCAGATACACTCTTAAATCAGGTCCATTGGTGACTTCGAAGTCTTCGAAGCGGAGTAAATGGGAACCATCAGGCAGTTCATATATCATTGCATCTCCAGCGCCTTGATGAAAATCATCGGCATCTTCAAAGGTTCCACTGCTCAGTAGAACCGGCTCATTGCTTGCTTCAGTTTCTCCTTGACCTTCTGTTTGACTGATGTCAGGCAAGGTTTCTTCCATGACGGTGTCTTCGCCCTCCATTTCAGCAATGAGTTTCAATTCCATTTCGGCTTTTTCCTCATCACTCAACGCATCAATTTCGGCTTGAGTCATTTGGTGGTCTTCAGCATCTAATGGCATTTCATCACTGCTGGTTTCGCTGGGTGTGGTTGCCGTGAGTGGAAATGGCTCATCCACCACTTCATCGATAAAAAGCGGCGAGAGGAAGTACCATCCAGCTGCTCCTACAATAAGAATAGCGACGAGGGCGATGATTATTTTTTTCATGTGCTTTAATTGTGATTATTGGTTATTGCTTTCTATTGTAGCGATAGTGATGTGCCTTGGGCCACCATCATCTCTTTATTTCTGATAATAAAAATGGTATAATATGGGTGTAATTGAGATAAGCGATGACCCAAGCACTCCCCATTTTCGGCCTCCTGAAGCAAAAGCGTTACGCGGCGATTGCCCTTGTGGTGTTCAGCTCTTTTTTCTATGGCAATTATTATTTGATGGCCAATATGATAGGGAATGAGGGCTTTATGTGTAAAATGGGGGCGGGTTTGACGCCCTTTAACATTTTCTTCTCGTTGGTGATCAGTGCTATGGCAGGATTGGTGGTGGTTGGGTTTCTAGAAAATCAGAAGCAGCGATCGAGTGCGTCTAAGTTAAAAGCAGGCTCAGCGTCTGCACTGGGTCTGGGTTTGGGCACCTTGACTAGTTTTTGCACCCTTTGCAGTTTGCCGGCGCTCTCGTTGTTTGGATTGAGCATTCCTCTCGCTTTTTTTACGGATTATGAGCTCTATTTTAAGTTGGCTAGTTTTGTTTTATTATTGGGTGGCTTTTATTTGGTCAATCGCGAACTGCGTCGGGGGTGTGAGCGTTGTGTTCAATAGCTCACTTCATGCATACCTCTAGTTTCTGACTGTCGTCACCAGGCTTTGGGAGCTGTTAGTTACGAGCTATTAGAAAAACCACTTTTTTAGCTCCGCTAAAAATAAAAAGTCTAACAGCTAAAAGCTAATAGCTAACAGCTAGAAAGAATTTGTGAGGATTAGAGGTTTAGTTTAGTTGTGTGTAAGGTGAGTGAATAAATCATGTAGCCTTGGTTACCGACTAAGTTTCATTTTTGTTTCATGATTGAGTCATTATTTCTTAATCTTTTTTGAGATGCAACATCGTAAAAAACATCATCAGATGAGTTTGTTTAAAAGCCCCATGCACTTTGGTGCCACTATTTTGAGGCTGGCATTTGCCTTTCTGTTTATTTTAGTGGCTGTTAAAAAATTCCGTGATTTCGGCGGCTTTGTTAATGGAATGATCCTTGATGAGGCGACTCACATGGCTCAAGAGATTCCTCATTTCCTCCTTTATATTTATGGTTATAGCATTCCATTCATCGAGTTGCTGGCAGGGGTACTATTGCTCATCAATCGCTACACTAAAGTGGCCTACACCATTGTGGCTTTCACTTATATCTCTTTTGTGGGAGGGCAGATGTACAACGGAGATACGGCTAAAATTGGTACAGAATACATGCCATCTCTTTTAGCGGTTGTGGCTGCTTATTACATGCATGAGAAGGATGAGGAACGTAAGGGTTGATTGATTAGTGTGTTTAAAATCCAAAAACCTTTTTGTTGTCATAAACTGAAGTTCTCTTGAGGAGGGCTTCAGTTTTTTGATTTTTATGCTTCTTCAATGATTTTGATGCTGCTAATTTTTTCTAATATAGTTCTTAATCGACGATTACTTATAGAGGAATACACTTCATATGTTCCATCTCCATTATTAAGAAATTTAATTGGCTCTCCTCCCTTTCTTTTAAGCCACAGTACGGTTAGCACACTCTCAATTCTTCTTCTGTTATCGGTAGCACTTAAGCTTTCGCGTAATTGTATTCTTAGTGAAGCGGCACCATCAGGTGCATCTTTCAATAGGTATTCACTGAGCCTAAATTTAGAATAGTATCCCATGAATAAGAATTTATTTGTTGTATCTTATTTTGATTAATAACAATTATTTTGTCAACCTTCTTGATCTCTCCCTCAATTCCTTTATAATCCCTAGTGCATTTAGACTAATAAAAAAACAATGAAAAAATCGCTCTCATTCCTCTCACTCTTAACCCTGGCACTTTTCTTAAGCGCTTGTTCCGGCAGTGATTCTCCCGCTGAAGAAGTGGAGGATGTCGCTCAAGGGGGGGTGGTTCTAGAAGAATTGCCTGTAGTGGATGAGGATACGCTTCAAAATGGGTTGGAGTTAACACCCGGAAAATGGGAGCTTTTGACCAATGAATCCATGCTCACCTGGTATGCCAGTCGCATAGCTAGTGATGAACACAGTGGCTCAGTTGGCATTCAAGAAGGATTTTTAAATGTAGATGCTCAGGAAAATGTGACAGGTGAATTTGTGGTCGACATGAATGCGATCACCGAATCTAAAAACAATGAAACGTTTTTGGAGCAGGTGCGCAGCAATGATTTCTTTGGGATTTACACCTTTCCCGAGGCGCGCTTTGTGATCACAGATGTTCAGGAGCTTCGGCCAGCAACTGAGGGCACCACTTTTACAGTCACCGGTGATTTAACCATTAAAGATGTCACCAGCCCAATTTCGTTTGAAACAACCGCAGTTCGAAATGACAGTGATAAAATTTTTATGATTTCCACCTTTGAAATCGATCGAAACACATGGGGGGTCAGTTTTGAATCTGGCATTGAAGCCTTTGGAGATCAGGCCATTAAAGACATGATCCGTTTTGACCTTCAATTGGTTTTTCGTTTCGCTGAACCCTTGATTGAAGCGGTGGAAGAGGAGCTTTTAGAAGACGAAGAGGTGGTGGAAGGTGAAGCGGTCGAGGTTGTGGAGGAGGTGGTCGAAGCGCCTGCTGCTGAAACCCCTGCAGCAGTCGAAACTCCGACTCCGGTGGTTGAAGCCGCCCCAACCGAAACTCCAGCTGAAGTGCCTGCCGAAATTCCAGTTGAAACACCTGAAGAGGCTGTTGAGCCTGAAGCAGAAGCTGAACCTGAAGCTGTCGAATCCGAAATAACGGAAGTACCTGCTGACGGAGAGGTTCCAGTTGAAGAGGGGATTGAGGAATGAATCCCCCTGTAGAGACGCCGATTTATCGCGTCTCTGATTGTGATTGAAATGGTTCCAGTTCATTTTTAATGTTACGGAATTCTGTAACATTAAAAATTGGATTGTGTAATTGTTCCCACAACCCCATGAATTCAATTGTGTAGCGGGTGCTTAGCCAGTGGGCAATAGCAATTCCAGTTGATTCTTTATTTTTGAATTTCGCAATATGAGTCAACAAAATAAAGTCCTCTTTCTTTTTTCTTTTGAGAGAAGAAATTAATGTGAAGGTTTTTGAAGATCAGTTCCTTTTTTATGATTTTTGGAGGTTGACGGTATGTAGATATGATACGCAAAAATCTTTGATCAGATATTAAAACAAATCAAAAATATTTTCCGGAAAAACCCGTTGACTGATCGGGGGTGAATTAGGTATCTTGTTATGGCTCCGAAAATGAAACCCACCCCAATTCCGAAAAAAAACGGGTCCCCCGCAAAATGCGAGGCGAGGGTTCAAGCGGAGCAAGAAGGGGGGAGGGTATTTTGTGGGGAAGAGGAGGAGTTCACGGAAGCTGGAGTAGCCATGCGATAGCATTGATACGTAAGCTGGAGTGAGACTCCGACGAGGGCGTATAGCTCAGTTGGTTAGAGCGCTACACTGATAATGTAGAGGTCCCAAGTTCAAATCTTGGTACGCCCACCACCACCCAAATTCGTGCTCCAGCTTACAAAACCACCTCATTCTGAGTTGGCTTTTCCAGCTTGCGCACGAATTTGGGTCCCTTCCCCGCAAAATACCCTTCTCTTCTCGCTACTGCTCGCCCCCTACCTCGCATTTTGCGGGGACCCCGTTTAGCTAAGCTCCAGCTTACAAAACCACCTCATTCTGAACTGGCTTCTTTGGCCTACATGTTTTTGCCCCCAAATGCCTTCCTTGCCTTGCATTTGGTTAAGGCAAGAGTTTAAGAGTAATTTGCAAAACCATCGTTTTGATTCTAGAATGGGGGCATGAAAAATACCTGTTCCAACTGTTTAACTGGTTTTGAAGTCATCAATGAAGACCTAGCCTTCTACGATAGAGTCTCTCCCATTTTTGGTGGAAAAAAATATCACATTCCAGCCCCGACTCACTGCCCTGATTGTCGCCAGCAGCGGCGTTTGGCTTTGGCCAATGAGCGGTTTTTCTATTCAGCTACTTGTGGGTTGTGTCAAAGGAAGGTGTTGACCGAGCACCCGCCTCATTCCAATAAAACCGTTTATTGTCGGGAGTGCTGGATCAGTGACCGGTGGGATCCGCGGGATTATGGACGGGAGGTTGATTTTTCTCGCCCCATGTTTGAGCAATTCCAAGAATTGTGGAATGACGTTCCAGCTCAAAATCTCCTCATCGAGGGCGTCAACGAGAATGCCGAATACATCCATTACGCTGGCTTCTCAAAAAATTCTTATTTGATCATGCATGCTGATTTTTGTGAAGACTGTTACTATGGCTACGGCTTCAAAAAGAATAAATCCTGTGTGGACGGGTTTTACAACCTCAATTGTGAACTGTGCTATGACTGTGTGGACGTGAATGGTTGCTATGATCTGACTGCGTCCCAAGATTGCTTCAATTGTAGCTCCTCCGCCTTTTTGCGAGATTGTGTGGGCTCCAAAAACTGCTTCCTTTCAGTGGGCTTGCGGAATAAAGAATATGTCTTTAAAAATGAGCAGCTCACTAAAGAGGCTTATGAAGCAAGGATGCGTTCGGTGGACCTGGGATCTCATGAGCAGTATCAGCAGTACAAAAAAGAATTGAAGGTGTTAGAAGGGCAGTACAAATTCAAGGAATTTCACGGTCACAACAACGAAAATTGTTCAGGAGATTATTTAACCAACTGTAAAAATGTCCACAACAGCTTTGATTGTGAAGATGTGGAAGACAGTAAGTTTCTTTATCAGATCGTGACAGGAGCGAAAAATAATCATGACATTTATCAGTACGGCCTCAATTTGAGTGAGTCCTATGAATGTTCGATTGCTGGGAACAATGGGTACCATCTCCTTTTTTCACACAATGCCCATGTCAATTGTTCTGAGTTGATGTATTGCTGGTTTGTTCAAAGCTCAAAAAATTCTTTTGGGTGCTTCAATATGCACCACAAGCAGTATTGCATCCTCAATAAACAATATTCCAAAGAGGAGTATGAGGCACTGGTTCCCAAGATCATCGAACACATGACACAAACAGGGGAGTGGGGCGAACTTTTCCCCATCCGCATGTCGCCGTTTGGCTACAACAAAACCAATGCCCAGATGTACTACCCCATGACGAAGGACGAGGTGGAGGCAAAAGGGTGGAAGTGGGATGAGGTGCCAACGCCTGCCCCCCAGTCTGATAAAAAGATTCAGGCGGCTCAGCTCCCTGATCACATCGATCAAATCCCTGATGATGTTTTGAGTTGGGCCATTGAGTGTGAAATTTCTGGCAAACTTTTTAAACTTACCCCCCAAGAACTCAAATTCTACCGAGAAAACCACCTTCCCATTCCCCGACGGGCCCCCGATCAACGGCATCTGGATCGGTTTGCACTCAGGAACCCCCGCCAATTCACCGATCGAGAATGCGCGAAGTGTCAGAAAGCGATTCAAACCACGTATTCGAATGAACGACCTGAAACCGTTTATTGTGAAGGATGTTATACAGAAGAGGTTTATTAGACTTGTAGAGACGCCGATTCATCGCGTCTCGTTAGGAGAAGTACTTCTATTACGCCCCCCTAGCCCCCCTCCTTTATTAAAGAGGGGGGAATATAAATAGGTCAAAGCCCCTCCTTGGGTAAGGAGGGGCTGGGGTGGTCATGACAGAAGTCATTCCAGTTCCCAAGTCACCATTTACTTAACCAGTATAAAGTCTAATTCATTTTAATTTCCAAAACACTTCCGCCTTTATCAAAGGGGGGTAGGGGGGATTTTAAAATAGACATGTAGCCATCAAAAACACTGCTGAATCACTTTGTAAAAGGGCTCAAGCAAATAAGGCAACATTGGCCAATGTAGGCTTCAGAATCATGGGAATTGGAAATTTTCCAATTCCCAATTCCTTTCAAATAATGAATAATAGAAACTAGAAAAATAACCAAAGCCACAATGCACATCCTACTCATTTACACCCATCCCAACCCCAAAAGTTTCAATCATGCCACCATGCAAGCCTTTAAGAAAGGGGCTAAAAAAGCAGGGCACGTTGTTGATTTGATTGACCTTTATAAAGATGAATTCAATCCACTTTTGATGGACACAAGTCCTCGGGCTGAGTTGGCAGACGATGTTTTAGGTTATCAGGAGCGCATCAAAAAGGCAGATTGCCTAGCCTTCATTCATCCCACCTTTTGGTACCGCCCACCCGCCATGTTGGCAGGTTTCATTGACCGGGTGTTCACCTCTCATTTTGCTTACAGATATGTTAAAACTATTATCCCTGGCTTTAAGCGGCCTATTGGGTTGCTTCCAGTAAAAAAAGCAGTGGTGATCGAAAGTTATGGGGGCCCTAGTTGGTACTACCGCTTCATTTTTCAACTCATTCCATGGCGGCGTTTTAAGGCTGTGCTTAAGTTTTGTGGGATTAAAAAAATCATCCATCATCCTCAGTATTATGTGCCTTTTGGTTCTGATGCGATGAGAAAGGAGTATTTAGAGCGGGTGGAGCGTTTGGCAGAAAGGTTGTAAATGCTGTTGACTCAATTCATTTGGACCGCTAAAATCTTCCTTGCAGAAAAAGAAACCCCGATATAATGTGCTGTAGGGGCGAATGATGAGACAGCGTGGGGTCTTAGCTCAGTTGGCTAGAGCGCCTGCCTTGCACGCAGGAGGTCAGGAGTTCGACTCTCCTAGACTCCACCAAAAATTTGCCTTAATAATGGTTTCATTGATCATTTTAGGTGAATTCAACTCAAGTTCTATGTTAAATATTGCCCCTCCATCCTCCTCAGTGGCCGTATTTGCCAATACGCCAACTGGTTTGTCCGAGCATGCTCGCCTGGCTGTACTCGAGGTTCTCGACCAATTCCCTGGTGGCCTGGTCATTGATCACTTACGACTCCATTATCGAGGCGCTTCATTTGTTGCCCTTGAGCCTCATCAAAACATCCCTCATTGCTTTATTCTGGGATGCGGTGCTATAAAAAGAATCAGAGATACACATGCCATTGAAATGCGGAAGCGCGATGCTTTTGCTGTTTTTTTGGGGGTCAGGTCGGAGTCAAAACATGCTCCTATCCGCGCTGTCTTTCTGCCTGATATTAGTGTGCACACGCCATCGGAATCAGACGTTCCTATAATTGGACTCAGGGCTGCCGCAAATATAAATCTCTTTGATCACAATATTGCTGATGAAGAAGGGGTGTCTTTTGTGTACAGATTTAAGCCCGGCTCTCGTAGGAGAGTTCCTGCTATTGGCTGGCTATTGCCTGCGCCAATCTCACTGAGGAAGCAGGTGACTCAAAGTGGTCGTGGTAAATTGAGCATGACTGCTTTAAGTCAATCGCTTAACTTATCATAGAATCTAAAAATAAACCAAATAACTCAACCATGCTCCCGTGAGTATAGCGACTAGTCCGCCTAGAGTTCGAAAGACAGGCTTGTTAGCCCATGTGGCCAACCCTTTAAAGGTTTTTACCGGTGTTAAAAAATAAAACACGCCTTTTAAAAATGCCCCCCAGCCAAACAAGGTGATCATCAAATAAGGGTCCAATCGCCAGTCATTATGCTTTGTGATGACAATTAACCCAAAAATCAAACTCAATGCCATTAGTGGAAAAAGAGTTACATAATCTTTTGCCCATTTCTTCATCATGTCATCCCAGACCTTGGAATAAATGGTTAATGAAAGCCCCATTACCAAAAGGAGTGGTCCAATGATAGCGGCAAGAAGGTATTGATCATTCATTTCTTTGTTTTTAAATTTTATTATCCAGACATTTTAGTTGAACTTTGACTCAGTGATTTAGATAATGAGTCGTTCATTCAAATCTTAGCATTCATTGTGCCTGCTTAAAAGCTCATTGGAAAAATTTGTTACTCAGAACGATTACTGCTATACTATCCAATAGACCTATGAAAAAAAGTGATAAAAATTTAAGTAAAAATTATCGGTTGCGACAAACTAGTCTAGTTTTGCTATTTAGAATCTTTCTGGTTGAACTCTTTTTTGCTTTGATTGCCTTTTTTCCTCGTTACATTCTCTTTGAATCAGGGGAATTTTCAAGCCCTACATTTTTTTGGATCTTGCGCATTGCCAACTTGTGTTTCATTGTTGCTATGTTTTTACGGTGGCAATTTACCTATTATGTTGTATCGACCGATGCCTTATCCACTCATCGGGGCTTCTTATTCAACCGCTTGCAAACCTTTGACCTTCAGTCCATTCGCTCGGTCAAAGTTCAGCAGGGATTAATTGGTAAAGTGTTTGATTTTGGGGATATTATCATGGAAAGCCCTCTTTTAGAAAAACATGTGGTTTTAAAAAATATCTCCAATCCCATTCAGCATGCTAAAACAGTTGATGTTCAACGGCTAAAGATATTAGAGAATAAGGATGCCAGCATGATCACACCAGTTATTTAGTGGCTCATGTGACGCCCCCTCCCACTCCTGTTAAAGTACGACAACCTTCTAGGAGTGGTGAGTGATCAGAGGTGAGTGGTGAGTCCAAGTATTTTTAGCTTCGCTAAAAACAAAAAACTGATCACAGACCACTCACCTCTTACCACTCTCAAGTAAAGCAAGAAATAGACACTGTTTAAAGAAATGTGGGAGGTGAGTTGGTGAGGTCGATTCAGGGACGATGTCTCTCAGTCAAAAAAGTATACAAGATAAAAGATTTATGATATAATAAAAAATAGATAATAAAATTAATATGCATATAATCCTTGGTCTTATTGGCATTGCATTGAGCTTTCTTTTGATTGTTTATCGCTCTCAGGTCAAACATTTTATAGGTAATATTGAGTGGGCTGAGCGTCGACTTGGACCTGGTGGTACCTATTCCCTTTTGGTCATTGTGGCGATTTTGATGTTCTTTATTTCATTGATGTATATGACAAGTTCATTTGATTTATTTTTTGGAGATCCATCAGAAGGGATTGTGCCGGAAAATAGTTCTGTTATTGGTGAGTGATGAGTGCTGAATTATCCTATAATTTAGAATTATGATAAGAAATGCTATCGTTAGAGTTGGCATTTGAAGTGGTCGATAAACCTTTATAAAATCCTTTTAATAACTACTCTTTCTTCATTGTGAGGGTTTCAAAAAATAGATAATAAACAATAAAAAGTAGAAAAGCGGAAGCCCATTGTAAAAAAAGTATAAAAACTTCTTGACTTCCTAAAAAACTTCTCTAAAATGTGAAAGCACTTCAGCTCACAGATCACCTCCTCCAGATTTATTTTTTGTGACCTCAACTGATGATTCAACTCAACCATCTCGACCACTCTTGAGCTCAAAACGATTCCATATGTTTTGACTTCAAGAGTGTGCGTGAGCCACTCTTTTTTTAACTCTCTCTTCTCAAGACGATTAAAACGCATTCAGTTGCAAAGGAGTAGGGGAATGTATGCCTGATCATTGAAAGCAACGGGCGATAATTATCTTTTAACCGGATAATTATCTATGACAAACTATAGACTTACAGAAATGGTTCTGTAAGAATCTATAATCTTTTCAAATGTAATCACCAGAATTATATTCATTGAAGCTGAATCCGCCAGGGGCGGAGTAAATTGCTTCAATGTTGAATCAACTTATTAGCATTAATTGCTAGTTGATCTCATTAAATTTAGTAACAAGTTACAATAAGAGCATATAATGGATGCCCTGACACTTTGCTCCGATGAAGGACGTGGAAAACTGCGATAAGCTACGATGAGCCGTTATACAGGCATTGACTCGTAGATCTCCGAATGGGGAAACCCAGCCGCCGTCATGGGCGGTTACCCCCAACTGAATTCATAGGTTGGGAAGAGGATACTTGGCGAACTGAAACATCTTAGTAACCAAGGAAAAGAAATCAATAGAGATTCCCTTAGTAGCGGCGAGCGAAATGGGAATAGCCCAAACCATTACCTCGGTAATGGGGTTGTAGGACTCCGTCATAGTCATTATTTTTATAGTCAAAGGAACCTGGAAAGGACCACCACAGAGGGTAATAGTCCCGTAGGCGAAATAGAAATAATCACTTAGGAGTATCCTGAGTAGGGTCGGACACGTGAAATCCGGCTTGAATCTGGGAGGACCACCTTCCAAGGCTAAATAGACAAAGTGATCGATAGCGAACTAGTACCGTGAGGGAAAGGTGAAAAGTACCCCGAGAGGGGGATGAAATAGTACCTGAAATTATATGCTTACAAGGAGTGGGAGTCCTTCGGGATGACCGCGTGCTTTTTGTAGAACGAGCCAACGAGTTAGCTGTATGTGGCAAGGCTAAGGGAGTGATACCCGGAGCCATAGCGAAAGCGAGTCCGAATAGGGCGTTCTGGCAATTACATTTTGACTGTCACTTTTCGCAAAGTGGCTAGCTGTCAATAAACATTTGTCTAACTAAGTTTTAGTTATTCAATGTGGTTGATGGCTAACTACTTGATAATAATAAAGAATTAAACCTAGTAAAATGTTATGACGTATAAAGACTTAAATGTTTATCAGCGAGCCTATAAAGTGGCCATCGATTTTTATCATTTTCTTCAAAAAAATAATGATAAAATTTCAACAGATGAAATCAATCAATTGATTCATACCTCCAAGGAAATTTCCTTTAATATTGCAGAAGGATTTTACCAGAGGTCTCCCAAAGCAAAACGTTTTTTAAACTTCAAGGCCGTGGATTTGCTCCACCGCTTGCTCTTAGAAATCGACTTTTTGCATGATACCAATCGCATGTCTCAAGAAGATTATGACCGTTTATATGGTCAGTCCGAGATATGTGTCAAACAACTTTTTAAATACAATCAGTCTATCTTAACCACTGTTAAAAAAGCAGGGGTTGAAACTGAGAATAAAAAAGAATTAGTATCTGCTTAGACTCGTAATCTTAATTTATAGTTCAAAGTTTTGCTCTTCCGATTTCATTTGTGGCAGTCAGAATGTAGTTGTCAGTCAGTCACATGCACTAGACCCGAAACTGAGTGAGCTATCCATGGGCAGGTTGAACTCCGGGTAAAACCTGAGGAAGGACCGAACCCACCTGTGCTGCAAGACAGGGGGATGACCTGTGGATAGAGGTGAAATGCTAATCGAACTCAGAGATAGCTGGTTCTCCTCGAAATAGCTTTAGGGCTAGCCTCGAGCAAATGAGCGATGGGGGTAGAGCACTGTCAAGGCTAGGGGGCGAAATAAGTCTACCAAACCTTAATAAACTTTTAATACCATCGTTTCTTATCTCGGGAGTCAGACTGTGATAGCTAAGTACCATAGTCGAAAGGGAAACAGCCCAGACCGCCTGCTAAGGTCCCTAATATAGGTTAAGTGGCAAAGGATGTGAGATTGCTTAGACAACCAGGAGGTTGGCTTAGAAGCAGCAATTCCTTTAAAGAGTGCGTAACAGCTCACTGGTCCACACCCGCTTCGGCGGGGCGATCTTGCGCCGAAAATCCAACGGGGCTAAACCTATAACCGAAGCAACGGATTTCTACATTTAATTGTAGGAGTGGTAGAGGAGCGTTCCTGTCCGCACTGAAGTCAAGCCGAGAGGCTTGGTGGAGCGTCAGGAAGTGAAAATGTTGGCATGAGTAACTTGAATGGAAGCGAAAAACTTCCACACCGAAAACCCAAGGTTTCCCACGCAATGTTAATCAACGTGGGGTTAGTCGGTCCTAAGGCGAGGCAGAAATGCGTAGTCGATGGACAACAGGTTAATATTCCTGTACCAGTGGTAAGCCGCCCAAGCAAACTTCATTGAATGCTTAACTACCAATATTCCGATTCGTCGGAGTGGAGGTAATTAAGACTAGATGGAGCGCGCTAGCAATGGAGGGACGCGGCATGGTAGCTCAGGCCTGTCTATTGAACAT
>JAUHXI010000179.1 GCA_030426875.1 bacterium | reverse complement strand
CGATGGTCAAAAGCGAAAGGGTAAAATTTCGCAACTCTACACCTTTCAACAAATGGAGCGGGTGGAGACAAAGGAGGCCCAAGCCGGTGACATTGTGGCGTTGGCTGGAATCCCAGACATTTATGTGGGGGAAACCATTTCTAGCCAAGCAGATGTGGAAGCTTTGCCTGCCATCAAGGTGGATGAGCCCGCGTTGGCCATTGATTTTATGGTCAACGACTCCCCTTTTGCCGGGCGAGAAGGAAAAATGGTGACCAGTCGACACATCAAAGAACGGTTGGAGAAAGAATTAGAAACCAATGTGGGACTTAAAATTGAACTCAAAGCCGGCACCGATACCATGAAGGTTTATGGCCGGGGCGAAATGCATATCGCCGTCTTGATTGAAACCATGAGACGTGAAGGATTTGAACTGCAAATTTCTCAGCCTGAAGTGATCATGAAGGAAATCGATGGGGTCAAACACGAACCGATCGAAGCCGCAGTGGTTAATGTGCCCGACGAATTTTCGGGAGCGGTGATTCAGGCGATGGGCAAACGGAAAGGCGTCATGACCAACATGAAATCAGAGAATGGAAACACGCTCATCGAATTGGATGTACCCACTCGAGGCTTGCTTGGCTTCCGTTCGGAATTTTTGGTGATGACGCGCGGTGAAGGAACGCTCTACCATTCATTTGACCGCTTTGAACCCTACATGGGCAACATCGAAAAACGCAGTGTGGGCTCTATGATTTCGGGTGAAACAGGTGCAACCATGGCTTATTCCCTGTGGAAATTACAAGAACGTGGAGCCCTTTTCGTCAACCCAGCCACAGAGGTTTACGAAGGCATGGTGATTGGTGAGGCCAATCAAGGCATGGATTTGACGGTGAATCCTTTGAAGAATAAAAAATTAACGAATGTGCGGGCTTCTGGTTCGGATGAAGCGTTGAATTTGACTCCGATCATTCCTATGACTTTGGAAAAAGCGATTGAATACATCGGTCCTGACGAGTATGTGGAAATCACTCCTGAAAATGTGAGGTTGAGGAAGAAGTTTTTGAAGGAGAATGAACGGAAGAAGCATAAGTAAGAAATTTTAAAAAAAAGAGGGGGGCATGCCCCCTCTTTTTTTATTCTCCAAACTGCTCAATCTAGCTTGAGCTGACAATTTGGCTCAACAATTCGGAAGCTCTTTTAGCCACTTCAGGTTTTGTTGATTCAGTGAGCAATTTAAGTAGATCATCTGGAATGGAATCCGGTTGCCAAGATTCTGGTTCATTATTTTGAAGCTCAATTGCAGCATTGTTTTGAAAACACACCCCTGGCATAACACCAAGGTCAAGAGCACAAGTTTGAGCTAGATTGTAATCACGTCTAAATTGAATATAAGCATCAGTAAAAGCAACATAATCATGAACTGCAGAATCACAAACGCTTGATTGAGTTGTAGACCAAGTAATTTCACGAGCTTCATCTAACTTAGACAGCGCAAAATCCTTTGCTGATTTATGCCCCATTGAACCAGGCTGATGATCGGCCATATCAACCAAATTATTTTTAGCTCTCAATAAATCACTGAAAATATAATTTATTTTTTCCATTTCTGCACGCGCAGATTCAGGAGCTTTTTGAAGCGTTTCTTTTGACTCTCTTAGTCGAAGTGTCAGCTCAATTAAAGCGATGGTTATATTTAAGTTTAAATGTTTCCTTTGAGGATTTACTGCTTCTATAGCTTTCAATTGATTATGCAAGGCATGCAACTGTATATCGTATTCTTCCAAACTTGTTTGATAGTCAATCAGAATCCGTATTCTTTCAGCATGGGTCAGTTGCCGTTCAGCTAAATTTGCCAAAACATCACCCATTTTATCAACAAGTTGTGGAGTGTTGATATCATGAATCCCCAAATATTCAACGGATTTCCCCTGCCCCTGAGGAAGGGCAGCACAGCCAGTCGTAGCAGTGGCTAAAGAAAATACGGCTGGTCCGAACAATCTAAGTAATAAACCCCGGGATGATTGACCGCCTTGTTGGACTTCTGCTTCTTGATTTTTTGGATCTGACCCTGGATCGAAATCAGGCTGAACTTCGTTATCGATACTCATTTTTAATTCATTTATAAATCATAGACGCAATCATATAACTAAAAATATTTTTGTCAATAAGTATTTTAGATTGACATATTTAAAAAATGCTACAGCTGTTAGACTGAACTTGAAAATTAAGAATTAATTCTAAAAAATGAAAAAAATCACCGTCTACACCAAAGATTATTGCCCCTACTGCGACACCGCCAAGCGACTTTTAAAAGAAATTGGGGCAACGTTTGAAGAAATCGACATCACCAGCACACCAGAAATGATGGAAGAACTTGTTAAAAAATCAGGCCTCATGACCGTGCCCCAGATTTTTGTGGAAGATGATTCAGGCGAAAAATGCTTGGGAGGGTCGGATGATATTCATAAATTGCATGAGGAGGGAAAATTGATGGGGGCATTGGGATTAGAATCATAGAAAAACAGTGGAAAATTTAAGTCAAAAAGGGTAAAATAAGGCCAATTAACTCATTTAAAAATGCCACTCACCTTTAAATTGGAACCAGACGGCGATCAATGGCACGCCTTTTGTGTAGAGCTTACTGGCTGCCACACCTTTAGCAAGACCAAAGCAGATGCTTTAAAGCACTTAAAAAATGCTGTCTTCCTATATAAAGGAATAATAAAATAAAAATGAACAATCTCCTCCAGGAAATCAAAAAAACCGGCCTCATCAACTACGCCCAACTCAGAAAAAAAGAGGCTTTAGAAGCCTTTCCCGAAGCCCTCAACCAACTCCTAAAAAAAACGGAAGAAAAGTTCGATGAGCTTCTAAAAACACCTGACGAAGATTTAAGCTACAAATCCTTCATGGACCCCTTTTTGACTAGCGCTGAA
>JAUHXI010000013.1 GCA_030426875.1 bacterium | reverse complement strand
CATCACATTATTGTAACTCACCGAAAGCTCCTTAAGAGCCGTTTTTAAACGGTCCGAGGTCAATTCATCAACCCGAATCAGGTGTGAGGCCATGGGGCTGCCCTGAAAAAGCGAAGTGGTTTTGGGAGAGTAACTAACCGGAATGAGGGGGGTTTTGGTCAAAATCGCAGCGATCATAAAGTGGTAGCGCATGCCAATGGCAAATTCCGCTTTTTCAAGCTGACCCATCAAATCCTCAAAATCCTTAGGAATCAAAAGAAATCCCCCCACCCTCTCAATCCGAGGCTTAATCATAGCAAGGTCATCTTCCTTAACTTGCTGCATACACACAAATTGAAACTTAACCTGCTTCTTTTTTTTCAAATCCAGCAAAAAAGACTCAAACGCCTTAATGATATCCCCTGTTCGATTCAACCACGGGCGAACAGAAATCAAATAAAGCCCGCTTTCTCGTTTAGTATGAGAAGCCTCCTTATCAAACAAGGCAAAAACGGGATCAGCCGTCACATGAACCTCTTTCTTTATTCCCAACTCACTCAATAGTTCTTTGGAGGCATCATCTCGAACTGTGATCCCCTTAGCCCCTGAATAAGCCCAGCGCGTTAAGCGCTTTCCCCAACTCGTCTTAAGAGGGCCGACACCCGTGGCATGAATGAAATAAGGTTTTTTAAAACGTCTGAGCCAAAAAACCTGCCAGGCCCACAAAAAGCAAGCATAAAGTCGATCATCCTGAAACAATCCCCCACCCCCCACAATAGCCACATCAACTGACTTGAGGGCTTGTTTTGAAGTGGTAAATCGATATTTAAAAAAAGAACGAAAGCCCAAGGGAAATAAGGGGGCAGACTTTAACTTTTTAGTTGTTTTGATGGATTCAGGCTGAGCCGAAAAAACCGTCACATGGTGGCTGGCCAAGGTTTTGAGTAGGCATTCTAAAATAGCCTCATCACCAACGTTGGTTGCCCCGTAGTTGCCAATGATAGCTATTTTCATTTGTTCTTCTGGCTAATGACGGTAACGTGTTGGCCAAAATTAGGCAGCTGCTTTGTCATCTTCTTTTTTTGCTTCGGGAACAGTGACTTCTTCAACCTTCTTTTCATCTGTTTCAACTGGTACTTCTTGTTGAGCCTCTTCTCCAGCCTTAGGCTCTTCTGCAGTCACCTCAGCAGCCTTTTCTTCAGAAGCGGAAGGGTCAACAGTTGAAGCCTCCTCAGCATTGGTATCTGCGGCCTCCTCTTGAGCTTGAGCGTCTTCATTCTTCTTCAATGCTTCAGCATAAAGCGCTTCCATCTTCACTTCTTCTGCAGCTCTTTCTTCGTCGGTTACATGCCTTTCAGAAAGACGAGCTGACTTACCAAAGCGCTCACGCATGTAGTAGAGTTTGCTACGACGCACTTTCGCTTTTTTAACCACATGTATCTTGGTGATATTGGGTGAATGGAAAGGAAAAACCTTCTCAACACCAATTCCTTCAACAATTTTTCGGACGGTAAAGGTCTTTTCAACGCCTGCTCCGTGCCCCACCTTGATCACCAATCCTTCAAAGTTCTGAATACGTTCCTTGCCCCCCTCCTTGATTTTTTGACTCACACGCACGGTATAACCCACCTTTACATCAGGGACTTTTTTAAGATTCTGAGATTGAATTTTGGCAATGGTTGGGTGCATGGTCTGACTGTGTTAGAACAAATTAATTTAGGAAAGCTCCGGCTACAAAACAAGAGCCAAGTAATTTTAGACGGCTTTCATCGGAATTGCAAGAGTATTTATTAATTTTAAATTTAAAATTCTAATTTAAACTCTAAATTTTAAATCACCCGCCTTTATAATTTGCAGTAAGGTTGGGGGGTAAACTCAACCAAAGAATTGTTTAATAGTGGGTTAAGAACCTGTCCGGGATCTCAATATTTCATCCCTTTTCACCTCTTTTCCGCTTATACTGCGTCACCTGTCGTTCATTTAGCGATGCTAAACTTCACTCCTCATTTCTTGTATCAACTAAAAAGAGATAAAAATCATCTAAAATGGAGATCTCAGACAGGTTCTAAAGAAATTTTTCCAATTCTTTCTTCATCTTATTGATCACCACTACGTTCTTTTCTTCGGCTAAAATATCTTTTACAAATTTATCTTTACACTCTAAGCGATAAAGGAAGTCTTTTTTGGAGATAATGGTGAATTTAGTGTCCTTACCCTGCTCTGTTTTGTCTAAATAATCCTGCAACTGCTTCTTGTCGACCTCTCCCACCAAAAGCAAATCCACCTTGCTTTCGCGGCCAATAAATAAGCCAGACAGAAGGAGGAAGTCCACCTCTCCCATTTTAGAGACCACTCGGCTCATTTGATCATCATTACTACTAGCCTTGATGAATATATCTCTTAACTCTGTATAAATGAGGAAGTTTTTGTTGACAGTGTAATACTTTTTCCGATTTCGAAGTCGACTACGCAACAAGCCAACCTTTTTAAGATTGTCCAACTCTCGCCTGACTGAATTGATTTGCTCATCCAATTTACGTGTGAGCTCTCGAATGAAGAATTCTTCATCAGGATTGAGCAGAAAGGCCTTTAGGAGCTTAACCCTTGCATTGGAACTAAATAGTTGCTTGAGCATGAATGGAAATAAAAAATTAAAAAGACAACAAAATGACGGAACAATAGCTTTCTCTCACCTAATCCACTCCATTTATTTTGATATTCCGCAATTGCGTTTTTTCTGTCGGTTTGAATTTTAATTTTCTGGCACATTAAATTGTGCACATAATTTATACACAATCAATTTTATAGAATCAAGAATATTTCTTTAATTTTTTATTAAATAAAAATAATATCCCTATAAGAAGGGATTATTTATTGTTGACAAAATATTTTAATATATCTTAAATAGAACTCAATTTTTGCTCATGGGTAATATTTTTATTCTATTTATTGAATACAAAATTTATTCACCACCTTCCTCTGACTCTGATTCATCACCCATGTCAGGCTCTCCCTTTTTAGGGGCTGGCATCTTCCAAAAAAGAACTAAAAAGCCTCCCATTATAGCTCCTAATGAAGCAATTTGAAGCAACACTAAGGCTGTCGAGCCACTCGTGCTAAAGAAAGCATTCCAAGGGGTGATCACTCCCGCTTGAGCCACGGAAAGGATTAGAATAAGGACAGCAATGATGAGAGCAGAAACCAAATAAAATTTTCGCATTTTTTTGTTTTACTTCTCCTAAGTATAGCATAGAGTGACTTACATTTCAAGTGTCAAATACTAAAAATCCCTCCGTAAGGACGCGGATCAATCGGGTCCTTACGGAGGGGCGCTTGTCATCCACGCTACAAATAAATTCACAGACTCCTAAAGCCCATGCTATAATCGCCATGGCCTACCCCTTATTAAACGCTCATGAAACTATTAAAATCGTCTGCCCTTCTTCTTTTAATCAGCGTTGTGTTGACTAGTTGTGATTCCACGAAAGGCACTCAGAGCGACGCGAGCGAGGTGGTAACAGCTATTGAAAACGCAGGGACTTATGAAGACTATTCATCAGAGCGTTTTGACGAACTCTTAGGGAGTGAGCGTTTTATTCTTTTTTTCCATGCCGATTGGTGCCCCACCTGTCGGGCTTTAGAGGCTGATATTAAATCAGATTTAGGTGTTTTGAATCAACACGTATTATTAGAGGCCAACTATGACAAAGAAGTTGACTTGAAAAAAGAATATGAAATCAACAGTCAGAGTACAGTCATATTTTTCAATGCGGATGGCTCAGTGCATGACACGATTATTTTTCCACCAACAGACCAAATTAGAGATTTCTTTGAATAAATATATAAATAAATAATAAAACATGACATTTAGCCTTACCCTATTATTCGCCTCATTTTTAGCCGGTGTGCTGACGATTTTAGCCCCTTGCGTACTACCTCTTTTACCTGTGATTGTGGGAGGGGCGGCCGGCACTCGCAACAAATGGTACCCGTTGATCTTGGTGTCATCCTTGGCGACCAGCATTGTTTTGTTCACCGTTATCTTAAGGTTATCGACACGTTTATTTTTCATTCCTGATTCAGTGTGGACGTCAATTTCAGGCGGGATTGTTCTGCTTTTTGGTTTTGCATGGCTGTTTCCTAAGATATGGGAATTGGTGGTGGGCAAGTTGCATCTTTTGGAAAAATCTCAAAAAAATCTTTCTAAGGCCAGTCAAATTGAATCCAATTGGGGTGCTGTAGCCATGGGAGCTGCTCTAGGACCTGTCTTTGCCAGCTGTAGCCCGATTTATTTTTTCATCGTGGCCTTGATGATCGAGGGTGACATTGCATCGGGCATGATTTATTTGATCACGTACGCAATTGGATTAACCATTATGCTGGGACTCATTGCCTTTTTTGGCCAAAGGATCACCACTAAATTGGGATGGGCTGCTGATCCCAATGGCTGGCTTAAACGAGGAATAGGATTACTTCTCATCATTGTTGGAGTGGCCGTGATGACAGGCTTGGACAAACGACTGGAGTCAAAGCTGTTAGACTGGGGTCTAATGGGGACTGAAACTCAATTTGAGCTCAATCTATTGGATGAGATTAGAAATGATATGGAAGAGGAAACTCAAGAAAAGATTGAAATTCCTGCTGACATCACTGGCCTACCCACTTTGGGTGACGCACCGGAATTGACTGAATTAGAAAATTGGATTAATTCTGATCCAATTCTGTCCATGGAGGAGTTGGAGGGAAAAGTGGTTTTAATCAACTTTTGGAACTACTCTTGCTTGGAATGCGCCCGCACGCTCCCCTACCTTCAAAGTTGGCATGAAGAATATAATGAGGATGGACTCGTGATCATTGGAGTACATGTCCCGCAGTTCAAATTTGAGCGAGATTTAACGAACTTAGCCGCAGCGGTCTCCAACTCTGATATCAATTATGCTGTGGCTCAAGACAATGACAAGCAATTGTGGAGCGCTTATAACAATGAACATTGGAACACCAAATACTTGATTGATAAGGAGGGAAAAGTCCGCTATCAACACATGGGCGAGGGAGGTTATGAGGTGATCGAAAATAATATCACTAAATTACTCCAGACGAAGGTGGAGACTTCGTCGGTGGATGCTGACATTGTGGATTTTGAAAAAATTGAAACTGGAAAGACCAACATAGGAATGGATCGCCGTAGTAATTTTGTGAGTGATCCGGGGGCGGCTTTGGCTAAAAATCAATGGACCTTGACTGGTTTTTGGGAGGAGGGTCCCGAGAGTGCGCTAAGTGTTGATTTTGAGAATGGGGTTCGAATGAATTTTACGGCTTCCAAAGCTAATCTGGTGATTTCGGGTGAAGGTGTGGCGATTGTTACGGTTGATGGGGAAAATGCCAACGGTGCGGATGTGGTGGATGGGATTCTGACTTTAGATGGCCCTAGGCTGTATGAACTGGTTGATTTTGAGGGGGAATATGACACGCATGAAATCCAGATCATTTTTGATCAACCAGGTGTGGAGATTTTTGAGTGGAGCTTTGGATAAGGCAATTTTAAGTTTTAAGTTTTAAACTTTAAATACAACTGGGATAATCACCACATCATTCCAAGTGTATTTAAAGTTTATACCAACTTGCGATAGAAATAATTGCCTCACTCACCCTTAAAAGTGATCAGAGGTCAGGGGTCAGTGGTTAGCACCTATTTTACTGTCTAGACTCATTATTCATTTTCTATTGCAAAAGCGGGGGAACTGTGGAAAAACTAATCTCCTAACACTGAATTCTCACCACTCTTAAGCACTAAAACACTCCTCACGCATATGACATGTGAAGGGTATTAGAATGAAGATCACCAGAGATTGATCTCATACTAATTTGAAATAAAAAAGCAAACAATTGACGAACATTGAACAAAGGATTTTATAGTTTAGAAGTGGCTTTATTTAAATAAAAAAACTCAAATTTCAAATCCTCTGTTCATTATTTTATTGCATCACTTTGTATGATTTCTATTACAAATTTTTACCAGCTCCTGATTAAGAATCCAGGGTTCGCTCAATCTTCTCGACCTTAAACACCTCCAAGCGGTCTCCAGGAAGCAGTGGCTTGGGGGTTTTGATCTTGAACCCACAATCTGAGCCTTTTTGAAGCTCCGCAACGTCTTCTTTGACATGCTTGAGGGAGTCAAGTTCGGTTTCAAACAATGTCTCTTGCCCTCGCATGGCTCGGACCATAGCTCCAGACTGAACCTTGCCTTCAATAACCTTACCACCGGCAATGACCCATTTCTTTTTATTTAGGAAGATTTCTTTGATTTCCACCTTACCAAGTTCAATCACTCTTATTTCAGGTTCGAGCATGCCAGAAAGGATGGCCTTAGTGTCTTCGATGAGCTTGTAGATAATTACATAATCCTTAATGTCCACATGCTCCTTTTCAGCTAATTTTTTGACATGAGCTGAGCTGTCCACATGGAATCCAACTAGAAGCGCCTGACTTGCGGCAGCCATGATCACATCTGTATCTGCAAAGTTCCCTACGCCAAAATGAATGACTTTGACAGCCACATCTGTCCCTTTGATTTTTTGAAGGGCTTGCATGATGGCCTCGAGTGACCCCTTGGTATCTGCTTTGAGTACCATTTTAAGAAATTTAATCTCTCCAGAACTGATCCCAGACACTAAGCGGTCCACCATGGAACCACTCATACTCTCCTCGCGCAGCCGCATCATTTCCTTGAGCTGCTGAGCCCGTTCTTTGGCCACTTTTTCTTCCTTAAAGCTCTGCAGGATATCACCCGCATGAGGCACGCTCGAAAGCCCCGAAATACGCACGGCTGCAGAAGGTGGCACGTCTTTTTGAATCACCCCTTTGTGATCATGCATCACTTTAATCTTACCCACATGGGTTCCAACAACGATACTGTCCCCCACTTTCAAAGTCCCCGTGTTCACAAGGATGGTAGCCACTGGACCGAGCGATTTGTCCAAATGCGCTTCAACAATGGTACCCACCGCCATTCGATTAGGATTGGCTTTCAAGTCTTCTAACTCGGCCACTAGAAGGATCATTTCTAAAAGTGTGTCGATTCCCTCGCCCGTATGAGCTGAAACAGGCACCATAATGTCCTTACCTCCCCAGTCCTCAGCCTGTAAACCGTGCTCTACCAATTCCCCTTTTACTTTATCAGGGTTAGCATCGGGCTTATCCATTTTATTGATGGCCACGATGATGGGAATGCCAGCTTCTTTGGCATGATTGATGGCTTCGATAGTCTGAGGCTTAACCCCCTCATCGGCAGCCACCACAAGGATCGCGATGTCAGTGGCTTTGGCTCCACGAGCTCGCATGGAGGTAAAGGCTTCATGACCTGGAGTGTCTAGAAATGTGATGAGTTCACCATTTTTTTCCACCTGATAAGCCCCGATGTGCTGAGTGATTCCCCCTGACTCCCCTGCCACCACATTGGCGGAACGGATATAATCGAGTAATTTCGTTTTACCGTGATCCACATGCCCCATGATACTAATGATGGGGGGTCTTTTTTCTAAATTCACCTTGTCATCGGAGAGTAGTTTTTTGAGATCCCCCTCAAACAAGTCTTCGGAGCTGGCAACATCTTCGACTTTTTTGAGAGTGACACCCAGTTCAGTTGCCACAATTTCAGCAGTGTCATAATCCAGTTGCTGATTGATAGTGGCCATGACTCCATTTTTAAGGAGGGTGGTGATAACAGCAGTAATGCCCAGCCCTGTTTTTTCAGAAAATTCCTTTAGACTAAGGATAGCTGGTATTTCAATGATCCCGCTCTTGGCTTTGATTTGAGGCTGCTCTTTATGACCCTGCTTTTGACTGCTGGCTCGGTGCTTTTTCTGAGCTCTAAAATGCTCTCGATCCTGCTCTTTCATCACAGCAATTTCTTCTGGGCTCATACCATCAAGGTCCTCCTCTTCATAACTGACCCGTGAAACCTTAACCTTACGACCTGGATGCCTCCGTATGATTTCCAAAGCATCGTCCTGCTCATTCCCACGCCCTTTTCTATTTTTTTTCTTTTTAGTTTTATAATAATTTTTGGGTAAATTGTCAGTAGAAACACCTTTTTTGGGGTCTTTGTCAATTTCGATACGCCGATTAACATGAATGCCAGGCTTTGAATTTCTACGACTGCTAGCTGTGGTGTTTTTGGGTATTAAACTGCGATCAATTTTTCCATCCAAGCCCAATGCCTCTCGTCTTTCCTTAGCGTCAGCATCTCTTTTGGCTTTTTCCATGGCTTCTCGCTCTTTTTTGGTGAGCGCTCGCTTGGGTCGATTGTTTAGGATTTTTTCCCCCTCTGTTTGAGGCTTTTTAGGTTTTTGTGGCTTTTGTGGCTTTTCTTCAACGTCTTTCACTTCTTCAGTGGCTTCAATCTCACTCTCTTGATCGACCACCTCTTCTTTCGCAGGCTCTGGGATCACTTCAACTGACTCTTCCTCTTGGGTCACACTTCCATCTTTCATAATGATGGCGACGCGGCGCTTCTTTTTGGTGGGTTTGACGCGCGGTTTCAAGAAACGAATGACTCCAGCACTAAGGGCGTCGTCAATTTCATGGGCGTTGGGATTGATACCAAAGTTGGTTTTCTCCAGTTCACGTTTGAGTTGTTGCGTGGTGATCTGTAGCTGTCTGGCCATCTCATTTAAGTGCATGCGCGAAAGGTTAGCTCATTTTAAAGCCCAATCAGGGTATCAGAAGCGAGGGAAGGTGTAAAGCAAGGGGCGGAGTGGGAGGGCTTTTGGGTTGACATAAATTTGTAAAGATGTGGAATTGGCTTTGAGGGAAGGGGGTCATAAAGCCACCTTTAAAATGATAAACAAAGGGAGCTCCAACAGCCCATTGCGCTTTCAAATCACCATCGGTGAAACAAGTGATTTTTTTGAGTCCTGGCTTTTAAATGAAGTGGGAGAATTTGCCATAGAAGAAATTCGAAGAATGTTAAAAAATTCTTTTGAGAATGCCCGACACTCAAGTTTTAACTTAAGTCAATTAACCATGGATTGTAATTAAATGAATTCAGCCTATGAAAAATCTACAATTTGCCGTTTACATCGAACAAGATGAAGATGGCACATTCATTGGATCAATGCCCCCTATTCCCAGCCATCACGCACAAGGGGTCACACAAGAAGAAATGCTAAAAAATCTTTCAGAGGTGCTAAAATTATGCCTTCGGAATCTTGACCATGAAGCCATCAGTAAAAATCAACTTATTGGAATTCAAAATCTAGAGATCTCACATGCCTAAACTGGTTCCCATTAAACCAAAAAAACTCATCAAGATCCTTAAAACACTGGGATTTAAAGAAAGAAATGCAGAAGGTTCACACCTGTTTTTTTGTTAATGAAGATGGGCGAACCACTGTCATTCTAACCCACAACAAGGATATTTCAAAAGGACTTTTACGGAAAATTTTAAACGATGTCCAACTTTCGGTTGAAGAATATGAAAAACTGAGAAAATAAAGTTGTTATTTTTCTTCTTCAACCTCGACCACCACTTCCACCGCCTCAATCGTCCCCGCCATCGTCTGCATCAAAGGCACCAGATCACTAGGGCCGTCGAAAACATAATACTTGTCGCCCACCATCACTGAGGCTTGGCCACCGTCAAAATCTTGCACCGTCATGGTCACCAAGGCATTTTCAGGCGATTCGAGGGCTTGATTCAAAAAGCCCACGGTCAGGTCACTGCCGGACTGAGCGTTGGCGTAATACCAGTCACTGGGGATTTTCATGCTGAAACCTGCCCCCTCATTCACCACTTCTTGCGTCACTTGACTTGCAGTCGGGATCACGTAGTCAAAGCCAATGCCAGCAGCAAAATCATTCGCATCCACCTCCTCACTTGGATCCTCTGCAATTTTAGCCCCATCGATACATTCATAGCGAACTGGACAACCTACCTCATTATAATCTGCGATTTGGAACTCACACTGAGTTGGTTCATTCAAACGGGGGCATTGACTTAAGTCAGCCAACTTTCCCACTGGAGCACAAACACCTGTTGCAAACTCAGCCCCATCATTGAGCTGACAAAAGAAGTTTTCTGGACAATCCACCCGCGGTTCACCCCCACAAATCTGCCCCTGAAACCCAGACCTAGACATCGACTCAACACTCTGAATCAAATCCAAAAATAAAGCCTTTTTTTCTTGCACCCCCTCAGTCAATGTAGGTGTGAATTTAATCTGATAGATCTTATTTTTAGGTGGATTAGGCACATAAAAAGTTAAATTGGAGCCTGACGCATAGCGGAGTGATCGTTGCGCTCCTACCGTCACTTCTACCGGCACATCCACCTCGCGATTGCCTGCAAAGGCATCCACATCGGTTTCATCAGAAAAAATAGTCACCCGAGCAATCTCTTCCTCCTGGTAGGTGAGGGTGATGGCCTCATGCCCTTCAAATAAAATCCACTGACTGGGGTGGTCAAAGCTCAAGCCAAAGTTTTGATTTTCATAAGTCTTAAAATTTATTTCGACCACCTCTTCTTTAGGCTCTAAATACTCAATCTCACTCACGGTCAACACACTTTCAGCGGCTCCCAAGCCTTCTGTCATCTTTCCCTTCACTCTAACCTCCTCATCCACATAATCACTCAGATTTATTGTAGGACTCTGAATATAAATCGTATCAGCTCCCACAGTTTGAATTTTATGGGTGCCTTTTTGGTACACTTCGGCACTTGCATTTGTGGTGAGGGTTCCTTCAATGTCAACGACTTCGATACGCTCATCGAGGCTCGGCACCTCATTACCGCCACAGGCAGACAAGACAAAGAACGGTATAATTAAAAGGAAAAGGTAGATGGGGTTTTTCATGCGATTTGGTTATGGCTGGGGGGATTATACAGGATTTTAAGCAATCATTTCAACCACCCGCAGGGACGCAAGATTTTGCGTCTTTACCGAATAAACGGTAAACTCGTAAGGACGCGATTAATCGCGTCCTTACGAGTTAACCCACACCCCATGTTCATCGCCTTCGAAGGTCTCGATGGTTCAGGTTCTACCACTCAATCCCGGCTCCTTTCTGAACGTTTGGAAAAAATAGGACGGGCCACTCTTGTGACTAAAGAACCCACGGATCAGAGTCCGATTGGGCGGATGATTCGAGACATCCTCCAACACAAATGGACAGCTTCGGCTGAGGGATTACAACTCCTTTTTACCGCTGACCGGGCGGAACATTTGAACAATGTGATTCAACCTGCCTTGAACAATGACCAAATCGTGATCACGGACCGCTACCTGCTTTCAACCTTGGCTTATGGGGGCTTGGCAGTTGAAATGGAATGGTTGGCTGAATTGAACAAAAATTTTATACAACCTGACCTCACATTTCTCTTTAAACTCTCTCCCGATGAATGCATCAAAAGGATTGCTGGCCGTGGGAGCGAATTTGAATTGTTTGAAAAAAAAGAGAAACTGGAGAAGATTTGGGAGAATTATGAAAGAGCCGCAAAAGAGATTCCAAATCTTCATATGGTGGATGCGAGTGGGACGACTGAGGAGGTGGCGGAAGTGGTTTGGGGAATAGTCAAAAAAAATCTAGACAACTAACAAAGTCTATGTGAACCACTTTACAAAAATGCTCCAGCATTGAGTTAATCAAGCGTTGAAGCTTAGAATTTCGAATTTAGTTTGAAAATTGGTTATTGGAAATTAGAAATTCTCACTCAAAAAAACTAAGATATCAGTGATAAGCTAACCTTAATAACATGATCATCTACGGAACCAAAGGGCGCATCCGACCCTCAAAACCCAATGACACCTTAAAAGGGGCCTGCCCCCAGTGCAACAATCATCTAGAATTGAGTGATTTGAAACGCTGGTTCACGCTGTACTTCATCCCCCTCTTCCCCTTTAGACATGTGGACACGTTTTATTATTGCCGAGAGTGCCAGCTATCTTACAAAAAAGAAGCCCGAGGCCAACTGATGGGAGGCAAGCAAGGCCGACAACAATTGAAAAACGAAAATGACAAAGCCTTTGCCCGTACCCTGATCACCTGCATTGCCTACATGGCCTCTGCTGATGGCACGATTTCGGGTGAGGAAGACCGGATGATCAAAGACCGCATTCAACGCTTTTCTGAGCATCGAGGCGAGTTGGAAAACATCTACAACACGGTTTCGTTGGGGCAAATGAAAGAATCCGATGTGGAAGCTGAGCTGCGAAAGGCGAGCGGAACCCTGACCACTGAAGGAATTTTAATGTTGATCGCCGAGATCGCCAAAATGGTCCTCGCTGATGGACGGATCGATCGAGAAGAAGAGCGATTGATGAAACATTACATGAAGATTTGTGGGGTTTCCGAAGGGCTTTATGAAACGGTATTGGCAAAGGCAAAGCAATAATTTAAGTGGTCAGTGAGGAGTGTTCAACTTTCTGAACCCCAACCCCATTCCCATCTCAAATAAATATTACCCCCTTTACCAAAGGGGGCCAGGGGGATTTAAAATAAGTAATTAGCAACCAAATGAAAACCGCTCTCATCATCCACGGTTCGGGTGGGGCGCCAGACGAGATCTGGTTTCCTTGGCTAAAAGAAAAGCTGGAGAGGGATGGATTCAAGGTCTTATGCCCTCAGTTTCCTAATGGACTGAAAAGCCAAACCCTTTCCAATTGGCTGGAAGTGATGGAGGGGTTGGACATTCCAGAAGATAGCATTGCCATCGGCCACAGCTTGGGCTGCCCCTTTATTTTGAATTTATTAGAGAGGAGGAAGTTCAAAGCGGTGTATTTGGTGGGAGGCTTTGTGGGGTTACTCAGTGATCATTTTAACCCTGCGATCAAAACCTTCAGTGATCGTGAGTTTGATTGGGTGACCATCAAAGAAAATTGTAAGCATTCCTACGTGATTTATTCAGACAATGACCCCCATGTGCCACCTGAAAAGGCTTTAGAATTGTCAAAAAAGTTAGAAGTGGAACCGATTTTAATAGAAGGTGCAGGGCATTTTAACAGTGAGGTGGGGTATTTTGAATTTCCGATTTTGTATGATTTAATTTTGAACGATTTAAAATGAATAATGACTTAAAACATTTCGGTCAACTCCTCACCCAACGTTTTAAGGGTGCAAAATTCGAATTGAAACAGGTCACGTCACTTGATGAAAAGCTTCCATCTATTCATCTTTTCATCTTTAAAAATTATCCCGACACGGGACTAGTGACCATTGTGACGCACGGCCTTTCGAAAGCCACTCACCCTAAATGGCACTTTGGGCGGCCGGAGTTGATTTTGAGTGTTGAGTCAGAAAAAGAGGAATGGGCAACTGCCCTCGCCACGGTGGTGAATGAGTTTAGGGGTGAAAAATCTTTTGCCAATGGGAGTGTTTACTCCCTCGAAAAACCGTTTTGCTATGAATCAGGCATGACAGGTTTTGTGATGTATGTACCGAGTTTTTTGAATCAAGAAGAGGCTATTTTTGAGCTTGCTGGCAACAAGACTATTTTTTTGACTCAAGCCTATCCGATTTATCCAGGTGAAGCAGGGATAATTTTGAAACAGGGGTTTGAGAGTTTTTGGGGGCACGAGAAGTTTCAAGATCCGTATGATGTGAAGCGGGACAATATCTCTGAGCACTAAAATGCTTTAACTAGAATCAAATTAGTAGCAAGTGCAGCAAAAACTCATTTATTTTTTGGGCCATATTTTTCTTTATTTTTTCTGTACAAATGATGAGCCCAAGCAAAAAAATTAATGAAAAGGAGCATTTGAATTAAGCCTGTGACACCATGAAAAAAACGAGCCATACAGCCTCCTTGAGGGTGACAGTCAAAATAAACAGGAATTGAAAGTAAAAAGAACAACAGAATAATAATTGAATTGAGTTTAATCAAGGTAGGGGCCAATTTTTTTTCAGGATGCTTTGACATATTTCTTAAGTGAAACAATAAAACTCATCAACACAAATAATCTAGCATATGCTAAAATAAATTCAACTTAGAACCCACTCTATGAAAACCCTCGCCATTTATTTTTCGGATCCAGGCATGCTGGATTATCCACTCAACAAAAAAATCTATTTGGAGGCCTACACTCAGATGATCGAACACTGGGGACAAAAAGATGTGTGCGCTGTGGTAGTGCGAGGGCAAAGCTATCAAGGTGAAGGGCGTTTTGATCACTATTTTGAATGGAATGAAATGGATCAGGCTTTTGAAAAAGTCGATGAGTCGATTCAGGCTGATTTGATTTGGAACCGGGATTCAGCCAATACCATTCCTAGAATTGAAGATTGTCCCATTTTAAATCACCCTGATTTTGATGAAGTGTGCCGAGATAAGCTGAAGACCGTTGAAATGCTGCCAGAATTTTCAGCTCAAACCTTTTTGATTGATTCATTCGACGATGTCGAGGTCTTTTTGCCTCAACTCAAATCTAAAAAAGTGGTCTTAAAACCGCGTGATGGAGAAGGCTCTTATGGTGTTTATGTGCTGGAAAAAGAAGAGGTTCGTGAAAATCTATACCCCGAATGGAAGAATATTTTAATGCAGGAATTCCTAGATTCTTCAGCTGGGATCGAAGGCTTGGTAGAAGGCTTACATGAAATCAACATCATTGCGGTGAATGGGAAGTTTGCGGGAGCACGTCTTAAAAAACCGGCAGATGGCCTATTCATTTCAAGTGCCTCTGGAGCCAATGTAGGTAA
>JAUHXI010000178.1 GCA_030426875.1 bacterium | reverse complement strand
AAGGAAATCGTCGCCAACGTCACCGGGCAGGGTGTGTTCGCCAAGCTCAAGTGGGAAAGCGGCGTGCACCGCGTGCAGCGCGTTCCCGTCACCGAAAGCGGCGGCCGCATCCATACTTCTGCCGCAACCGTGGCGGTTTTGCCCGAAGTTGAAGCGGTGGACATCGACATCAAAGCCTCAGACTTACGGATTGATACCTATCGCGCCTCAGGAAAAGGGGGTCAAAGTGTGAACACCACTGATTCTGCGGTCCGCATCACCCACATACCCACTGGTGTGATCGCCACTTCCTCAGAAAAATCACAACTCCGGAACAAAGAAAAAGCCATGGCTGTCCTGCGCTCTCGTTTGTACGAAATGGAAGAAGACCGTCTTCGAAAAGAACGAGGGGACGCCCGCTCCAGCCAAATTGGAACCGGAGACCGAAACGAAAAAATCCGCACCTACAACTTCCCCCAAGACCGCGTGACGGATCATCGGATTTCACACAGTTGGAATAACATTTCAGGCATCATGGATGGGAACATCCAAAGCATCATTGAGCAGCTGAGCTTGGATGACCAGGCAAAGAAGTTGGCGGCGTTTGCTTGAGGCTAGGCTGTATCCTTAAGAAACTGTCTAAAATCTCGGAATTTCACCCCTTTTTCATTGATACTGCATCATTCATCTTTATTTAGCGATGCTAAACCTCAAATTTCTTGAATTTCGGTGATTTTTTGTAGAGACGCGATCAATCGCGTCTCTACAAAAAATCACCCCCACCCTTTGACATCCCCCCCAAACCCCTATAATTTAAAAATAAGTATATCATCTAAGCTCCAACCTCATGACCACAATCCGCCCCCTACACGCCCGCGAAGTGCTCGATTCTCGGGGTAACCCCACCGTTGAAGTCGATGTGGCCACCGACGACCACTTTGCCTCAGCCATTGTGCCCAGCGGCGCCTCAACCGGTCAACACGAAGCCGTCGAATTGAGGGATGGCGACCACTCCAGATATGGTGGAAAAGGAGTTTTAAAAGCCGTGGAAAATGTGAACACCATTCTAGCTGAAGCCCTGTCAGACATGGATGTGATGGATCAGAAAGCCTTAGATGAAAAAATGATCGCTCTTGATGGCACCTCAAATAAAGGAAAATTGGGAGCCAATGCCATTTTGGGCGTTTCTCTGGCCGTTTCAAAAGTGGCTGCCATGGAAGCTGGACTCCTTTATTATGAGTACCTAGCCCAATTGGCCGGGGTGGAGGACCCAAACCTTCTACCCACCCCCATGATGAATGTGCTCAATGGCGGGCGTCATGCCATCAAATCCACCGACATTCAAGAATTCATGATCATGCCAGTGGGGGCAAAAAACTTCTCTCACGCCCTGCAAATGGGAGCCGAAACCTTCCATGCCCTCAAAAAATTGGTCAAAGACCGAGGCTTCTCCACCACTGTCGGAGACGAAGGGGGATTTGCACCGAGTTTAGTTACAAATGAAGAGGCACTGGCCCTCATTGTTGAAGCCATCGAAAAGGCTGGTTACAAACCAGGAGAGGAAATCGGCTTGGCCATGGACGCTGCAGCGAGTGAGTTCTATCAAGACGGCAAGTACAATTTAGCGTGTGAGGGGCGTCAGCTGGACAGCGGAGAAATGGTTGATTTTTATGAAGCCCTCATCAATAAATACCCCATTGTTTCCATCGAAGATTCCCATCACGAAGACGATTGGGAGGGGTTCAAGGCCATGGCAGATCGAGTGGGGGATCGGGTTCAGTTGGTGGGCGATGACTTGCTGGTCACCAACACTGAATTCCTTCAAAAGGCCATCGATGGAGGCAATTGCAACTCCATTCTCATTAAATTGAACCAAATCGGTACGTTGACCGAAACCATCCAGGCTATTCAAATGGCTCATCAGGCTGGGTTTACAGCGGTCATATCCCACCGCAGTGGTGAAACCGAAGACACAACCATTGCAGATTTGGCGGTTGGGATGGGAACGGGGCAAATCAAAACAGGGTCTCTATGCCGAACCGATCGAATGGCTAAATACAATCAGTTATTGCGGATTGAGGAAACACTTGACAATCCCAATTATAAGGGTAAAATCATTTAGAAAGGCATGAATTGATGCGTTACTGCTTGCATTGAGTGATATTTTTTGTTAGATTGCCTGCAAGCTTTAATTCTACTGCGAAAATCAAGCATCATTCTCTATAAATATTTTGTAAGACAACTAATAAAACAAGACATGAAACGCTCACACTACATTCTTGTTGCCTCCCTTTCTGTGGTTTTTTTATCCGCCTGTGGCCAGGTTGACCTGCCTGAAGACATTTTAATGAAGACCAAGCAAGCCATTGTGTCTGTTGAGTCGGGTCAAATGGAGCTTACGGCCAATTTGACGGCAGTGGATAGTGACGAATTAGACCTTGAAGGTTCCTTATCCCTTTCGCTCGATAAGGTTTCGGACCAAGGTGAGCGAGACTTTGAGTTGCATTTAATGCTCTCTGGAGTCATGGAAGCATTGGATGAATCTGTCACCACTAGCCTTGATTTTCAGGCGATTCATTTGGATTCTGAATATTACGTTCAACTCAATGAGTTTTCTTCAACAGATGAAGACCTACAACTCCTTTTGCCCATTGTTAATTTATACCTTGAAAAATGGTTGCGTATTGACAACGATTCAATTCCCGATGTCATTCGTCCGCTAGAAAATACCACTGAGATTGATCAAATCACTAGAGATCAACTCAAGCAACTTTTTGTGGAGTCAGATATCTTTGTGATCAATGAGGATCATGGCACTAAAAAAGTGACCGGAGGAGATGCCTTTCACTTAAGTCTAGGCGTCAACCCTGAGGGTTTTAGAGATTACTTGAATCAAGCGTCAGCGCTCAATGATCGCCCTTTCAATACAATGGGGTTGGAAGGTGTGATTGCCAATTTGGAGTATGTCGAAAGCATTGATGTGTACATCAATAC
>JAUHXI010000177.1 GCA_030426875.1 bacterium | reverse complement strand
AATATATGCTGGGTTTTTGTATTTAACCGCTTTGGATAATGAAGAACAGGCAAACAAAGCCAAGCGAATGATTATAACCGGTGTGGTTGCCATCGTGATCATCTATGGGGCCTTTGCCCTGGTCAATACCATCACATCCGAAAATTTAACTAGCACATTCCCCTATCTTAAATCTATAAATTTAATGAGTTAAAAAAAGCAAATAGTGAGTAACACTTACTCCTTATTCCTTAGCCCTTAAACAAGTATTGATCTAAAAAATGACCATCAAGAAAAAAATCATTGGTATTGTGGGTCTGTTTTCATTATTTATGATAAACTTACCCTTAACCCTTGCTCAAGATGCTCCCATTTTTGATGATATAAAGTCGGTCTTGCAAGAGAGCGACATCGCATTGATTGACTTTAGTAGCCCCCAAGAAGAAGGGAGTTGGGGTTCATTGAATGGGGAATGGGTGGTACTTTTGAGTGAGAATTATGCTGATCTTGGGGAGTTGGCCACTGTTTTTGAAGATTTCTTTAGCAGCTTAAATGAGCAGCGGTCAACCCTGAGCAATCTAATAGCAGAACGTTCTAACTTAATAAATCAAGCTGAAATAAAGGAGAAAGAAATTGAAATTGCGGAAGCCAATAAGGTTGTAAAAAACACTGAGGCTAAAATAAAAGTGGGTGTGGTGGATATTATTTCAGAAGTGATCCCTGCTGACCAACGTGTTAATTTTGCAACGGCCGAATCACCCGATGAGGTTAAAAATTTGCTTCAAGCCATATTCGTTCAGCAAAGGAGCATCATTGATGCTGAGTTGATTCTTGCGACTGGGAGCGATGCAGAAAAACAAAAGGCAGCAAATGACATTCAACTTTTGAACACTGAACTGAGAAAGTTGGAATCGGAACTGGAAGGATTCCCAGGTCTAAATTTAATTTTTAATGAGATTGACTTCTATCATTCCTATGAAAAATGGGGCACCATTCCCTCAAGGATTTATATGATTTTGGAGGCCCAAGGAAATATTAGGAGCATAGGTGCAGTGGGTTCAAGTCTAGACCTTTCGAGTGAGCAATCGTATCAGGATGGGATTGATTTCTTGAGGGTCATGCTTGAGGGGCATGAGGGGCTTTCAGATGACGACATTCAACTAGTGATTGATGCCGCGCTCATTTACGCAGTGGGCGGTGGGGGCGAGGCTCAGATCAATCAAGGTGTTTTTGCGGTAGCGAAGGCTATACGTAACATTGTGGGTGGCATAGCGGTGTTGTGGATTGTGATTGCTGGGGTTCAATTGGTTTTTTCACAAGGCGATGAGGCGGTGATCACCAAACAAAAAACAGCAATTTTATATGGTGTGATTGGACTGGTTGCCATCCTCCTTATTAGTTCATTGATTCAGTTTATTTATGGCACGCCGGGTGAGATTAGAACAAGCCTTGTCGAAGACGAGGGGTTCAGTCGAGAGGTTTTGGGCCTTGTCAGTTTTATGAAGGCTTTGATTGGTACAGTGGCTATTTTATTCATTGTGATCAGTGGCATTCGCATGCTTTTTGCTCAGGGCGAGGAGGATCAGATTAAAAAACAGAAGCAGTCTTTATTGTGGGTGGGCAGTGGACTGATTTTGATTGCGATCAATGAGGTGATTGTCGAAAATTTCTTCATCGCTCCAACGCAGAGCCAGGGGGACCAACTTCAATTGTCTAATATTGAATCGATTGTGAATACGTTTGGTCAAGTGATGCAGTTTTTATTGGGCTTTGTGGGGATCATCATGTTGGCCATTTTGGTTTACGGAGCCGGGACGATGATCATGAATTATGGGAATGATGAAATGGTTGAAAAATCCAAAAAAATAATAAGGAATTCCATCATCGGGATTATTGTTATTTTAAGTGCTTATGTGATTGTGGTGAGCTTGTTGATTGTGGAGACTTAAAATAGTGTACTTCTTAGCTATAAATAGAGTGGTGCTGAGTAGAATTTATCAAAAATAAGGATAATTCTTGCTTTTTTATTAAAAAAAAGATTATAATTGGGCTAGTTTGTTAATTTTATTTACTAACCCTTTAACACACATGGATTATGGTATAGTCCTTATCATTGCTGGTCTATTAGCTGCCCCAAAGCTAATTACAGGCAAAAGCAGGCAGGCAGAAGACCTACTTAAAAAAATAGCCCCATTTCAGGGCTGGATTGGTCTTGTATTATTTATATGGGGTACATGGGGCTTAATTAGCTTCATCCTAGACCTTGGATGGTGGATGGAAACACCTTTATTATGGTGGGTAACCGTCTTACTATCACTTGGCATACAAATCATTCTAGGTATTTTATTGGGATTCAATCTGATCCACAAATACATTCTTTCTAAGAATGCGCAAGCTGCCGAAAAAGGAGCTGCACTTCACAAAAAGCTTCAAACCAAACAAGCCGTATTTGGCTTAATTGGAGTAGCTGTTGGTGTATGGACTTTGATTGCAAGTTTTATTTGGTAATACCAAAAAAAATTCAACTCAACAAAAAAACCTCCATCCCCTTCGGAGGTTTTTTTGTTGTCTATTTATTTTTCAAGTCCAATTTACAATGAAAATCTTGAACAGACTCTTACCAATTCTCACAGTCGGGACACTCTAAACTTTCGCACCTTGAGCCCTTACTCCAATGCATACCCCCACCTTCCAATTCTTCCCCTAATAATGACCAATTACACTAAGGCTTTGTTAAAAAATAACTTATACAATTCACTTGTCCTTCACTTCCTATTTTTTATTTTTTTTCATTCACTTATCACTGATAAACTCATTCAAAAGAAATGAAAAATAGAAAACGAATGACGGCCTGACTTTCACAAGTTATTTTTTAACAAAGCCTACATAAAACTTAATCTCTAAATATCTGAGGTTTAAAGCTTATTGTAGAACCCCCCCCCTGAATCCCCCTTTGGAAAAAGGGGCACCTTATTATGACGTCTAGTTTTCAGATTCAATTCTTGAGAAAAA
>JAUHXI010000176.1 GCA_030426875.1 bacterium | reverse complement strand
TCATGTAAGTCGCACCCGTTACAGAACGATGGTGGTGCTCATAAAAATCAAAATCGACAAAATAAAGTAATTTATAAAGCGCTGTTTCGCCAATATTGGGTTTGGCACCCACTTTTTCTAAAATATAAAGCAAGAGCTCTTTAAATTTTTGGGCATTGAATTGATGACAAAAAGAGGGTGTGACCGTCTTCTGGTTTGAATCATTTTCATTCAACTCAAACAACTCACTCAAAGTGCGAACTTGAGAAACGGTGAGCTCTTTTTGACCCTTTTCAATGAGCACATAAGTAGGCCGAGACACCCCCAAACGCTCTGCCATGTCCGCCTGAGTCAAATCCAATTTTTGACGCATTTGTCGTAGATTCATGCCTTCATGCTATCATTTTCACCTCATTTTGTCAATATTTTTTACAAATTTTAATAAATGTTAATAAAATTTACAAAAAATCTAATTTCAATCCTTCAAATAGCGGTGAATTGAGCGATTTAATTCCATTAAAAACTTCTCTTTCAAGCCCTCATTCAGGTGATCTAAGGCAAAGCAGGGTGAATCATCCTCTATTTCGAGAAGCAAAAGCTCACCATTTTTAAGACGGAGCACGTCAATTCGGGAAGCCCCATATTCCATCTTGTTCCATTGTATAAATTGCATGGCAAAATCGATTTCTTTTTGGGAGGGAGTGTGGATGGAAACAAGCAGATCATCAGCACCTTTGTGGGGTGAAAAAATCAGCGCATAAAGGAGTTTATCGTCCACAAAATAAAAAGAAATTTCATGCTCAAATGCCAATTTTGGCTGTAAAATTTGGTAGTCTAAAGTTGCATTTTCCAATTCAGAATGAGCAATGGTCTTGATCCCAAAAGAACTAAAACCATCCTTCGGCTTCAGTAGATATTCGTCAACACGGGGCAATTTTTCTAAATGCTTCAATGAGTCAATCGTGGGAATAACTGGGTATTCCTCCTCAAATAACCGTGAGGAATAACCCTTTCCCAATCGATCACAACAAGCGTTCAAATCATTATAAACCTTTAAATCCTTCATTTTAGCCCGCTCTAAAAATGCCTTTTTAAGGTGATTAAAACGAGCGAATTTTGACGGATCCGAAGGCCAGGTGTTGCGAATCACAATCAGGTCAAATTGATCCTCAACAGATTCAATGCCTTCAAAATAAGAAGAGGTCACCTCAAAATTCTGCTTCAAATAGTCAATGGTGATCAAATCTTCTTGATTCCCATTACTGAAGTCTGTGAGAAAAAGAATTTTTTGCATTAAAATCAGTTTTTATTTCAACCCCCCAACCACCTTCTCCACCTCCTCCACACTCCCCACAAAAATAGGCGTCCGCTGATGAGGTTCTGTGATCTCCACATCCATCACTGGCATCTGGCCCGTATGACTTGCTCCACCAGCCTGCTCCACAATAAAAGAGAACGGGTTGCATTCAAAAAGCAGTCTCAACTTTCCCTCAGGATACTTAGGGGAGTAGGCCGGATACATAAAAATCCCCTCGCGCTTGACCAGCATGTGGTTGATATCTGGAGCCATCCCCCCTGAATAACGCAGGGTGTATTGTTCATCCATGTACCGATGGACAATGGCTTTATAATTTTCATTCTGAGTGATGGCCCGTAAATTGCCAGGCGCAAAATGTTTGGCAGAGGGTTTTAGCTTGATAGCCTCATCGGTCAATTCAAACTCACCCACATCGTTCAGCGTGAATTCATGCGTGCCTTTTCCCATCGTATAAGTGAGTGTGGTACGGGGGCCATAAACAATGTAAAGCGCCGCCACTTGATCGCGACCTGTCTTGCCCACAAAACCGTCTCCTGCCACAATGCTAAAAATAGACCCAATCGAAAGATTGGCATCCACCAACGACGATCCATCCAAGGGGTCATACGCCACCGAGTATTTGGCTGTGCAGTCCTTTCCCTTGCATTTGCAATGAATGGGTTCATCTTTTTCTTCCGAAATGGCTGTGCTCACTAAGCGACAAATCATCAAATTGTCTTCAATCAACTTGTCCGAAAGCACATCCAAGGCCAATTGATCTTCGCCTGAAGCATTGTTACTCCCGGCCAACCCCAAATCATCCCCAATTTGAATGGCATGACTGATGTACTTGCCCGCCCGAGCGATGTAGTTGATCAGATGACGGAGATCATCAGGTGCGCCTTGTTCGTACAAATGGGTGTCGAGTAGTTTCATGGTGGTTGGAGGCCCCCCTCTAACTCCCCGGAAGGGGGAGAACTGAACTTTAGATGGCGACCAGGTTAAGTTATGCTTAATTTTCCCTCCCGGAGGCTAAGAGGGGTCTCCCATCAACCCTAACATGTCTACCACGCGGTTGGCATAACCAAATTCGTTGTCGTACCAGGCCACGAGTTTAACAGTGGTGCCTTGAATCACTTGGGTCAGTTGGGTGTCGATGATGCTTGAGTGAGGATTGCCTTTATAATCGATGGAAACCAAGGGTTCATCGGAATAATCGATGATGGCTTCGTATTTGGGATTGCGCGCAATGGTTCTAAAAAATGCATTGATTTCGTCTTTGCTGGTTTCGTTTTTTAGATGCAAGACAATGTCGGCCATCGAGCTGGTGGCAATAGGAACGCGGTAGGCCATGCCATCCAATTTACCTTTGAGCTCTGGAATGATGTGTTCCGTGGCTTTCACTGCCCCTGTGGTGGTGGGAATCACCGATTGAACCGCACTACGGGCTCGTCTTAAATCGCGGTTGGAATTGTCCAGTAAGTTTTGAGAATGGGTGAAGGAGTGAATCGAAGAGACTGAAGCCGTGTTGATGCCCCAACGTTCATTGACAAGCTTGATGAGCGGAGCGATACAGTTGGTGGTACAACTGGCGTTGGAAATCACCTTGTATTCGGGTTTAAAGTCCTCATCATTCACACCCATCACAAAGGTGGGTGTGTCGTCTTTCATCGGGGCAGAGACCAATACCTTTTTAATACCGCTCTCCAAATGCCGGGCGG
>JAUHXI010000175.1 GCA_030426875.1 bacterium | reverse complement strand
TGTAAAAGTCCTGAAACAAGGGCTTTCATTTCGTCAAAATTACATCAAGGGATGGTCGAATTTGTTAAACAGAACAGCCGGTAACTTGGTCGAATACGCATCACAATTAAAATCATCGTCGATGGATGGACTAAATGACATGAAATTTCTGAGAATTTCCGATGAGATAAACACTGTGCAATTATCCCAGGTCGATGGCAGAATTTCAGCATGGGGTAAGTTACAGGAAGTGAAAAATATCAAAATTTTTTCACTCAACTCGCCGAGAGCCATCCCAAGCAAATGGTGATTTTGAGCGAAAATGAAGCAAATAAAAGAAAAATGTATGCTGCGAGTGATATCTTTTTATGTACAGCTGCCAATAAAAGCTGTCAGAAAAAGATGAAACAGGCAATGGCATATGGGGTCATCCCTCTGGCTCCAGATTTAGAGGGGGTACTCGATTACGATGGAGCCAACGAAACCGGAAATGCCTTTGTTTATAAAGAAAAAAGCCCGTGGAGCTTCTTTGCGAGTTTGATTAGGGCTCTAGAGAATTTTAAATTCCCGTATGACTGGAAAGCCATTCGAGTGAGCGCCATGGAAGACAATACTTAATACCATTCATAATGCTGCACCGTACACATTTCTTGATTCCCACTCACCTTTAAAGGTGATCAGAAATCAAGGGCGAGTGACCAGTGTCATTTTACGGTCTGAATTTTTGGTTTATTTTATTGAAATCTGGCCTAACTACCGCAAGGTTCCCGTGCCTCCAGTAGGCAAACTTGGACCCTGACTAGAGCCTCCACTGTTCATAATGCGGTCCACCAGCCCTCCCATCAGCTCGGTGATGCGGTCCCAACTGAGAATAGAAATCAAATCAAAGTTAAAGATGTATCCCACCACCTGGATGATGAAGATGGATCCTATCGTGACGATCAATCCAATCACTGCATAACGAATGGTGTTGATGGCTTGGCGGATTTTATCCTCCTGCCCCCCGGACAGAATGAATGAAATGCCACCCACAAAAATATAGGCAACCGAAAGGATTCCTGCTGCGAGGATGCCGATGGCAAACGCAAGGTTTGCCAGATCTGCGATACTGAGCTGGCCGGCTTCACCCATATTTTTTGTTTGATTATTTTTTTATACTTAATTTAAAAGCTTGTTCAGCCAAAAAACTAATGAATTAACAGAATGATTCTGCGGGTACTTCGAGTGGAGACTTACATGTCCAAATCATCTTCATCCAAAAGGCTGGTTGACGTTGGTTTTTCATCATCAATCTCACCTCCAACAACCTCACCTCCTTCTGGTTCAACGATCTTCATGTTCACACGGATGTTATCCTTAGAACCGATCACTCGAAGCAGGATTCGAATTGACTTTGCCGTTTGACCACTTCGACCAATCACCTTACCCATATCCTCTTTGGCCACTTGCAAGGTCAAAAGCACGCCCATCTCATCCACCGTACGAGTCACAATGACCATGTCTGGCTGACTAACAATAGACTTAACAACAAATTCTACAAAGTCCTTATCGGCTCCCACTGCGGCATTACTTCCAACTGAGGTATTATTTTCGTCACTCATGATTTATTTTTGTTAATGGTTAATCAAACTGCAGATTTACTCTGCTTTTTTTTCGTCTTTAGGCGCTTCAGGCTTAACCTCTTCACTTTTTGAAGCTTCTTCTTTTTTTGCTTCTTTTTCTTCAGCAGGAGCCTCCTCTTTCTTCACCTCTTCAGCAGGAGCTGCTTCTTTTTTCTCCTCTTTAACCTCTGGAGCGGCCTCATCTTTCTTTTCTTCTGTTGGGGCTTCAGGTTTAGCTTCTTCTTTTTTTGCTTCAGGAGCTGGAGCTTCTGCCTCTATTTTTTCTTCTTTCTTCTCTTCTGCTGCTGGTGTTTCAGCAGGGGCAGCTGGAGCTGGAGCTGGAGCTTCGGCAACTTCCTTCGGATTCTTCACTTTTTTATTCTTCATTTCAACAATGAACGGATCCATTGCATTCATCCCCTTTCCTTTAAGCAAGCGTGCAACAGTGTTGGTTGGCTTGGCTCCTTTTTTGATCCATTCAAGGATTTTGGCTTCATCATAAACCAAGCCATGCTTGTCCACTAGCGGGTCGTAAGTCCCTACTAAATCCACATAACGTCCTTGTATAGGGTACGAGTGTTCAGCTACAACAATGCGATAGTTGGCTCTTTTTCTTCTTCCAGAACGTTGTAAACGGATTTTTAGCACGAGTTTTTTGAGATAAGTAATTAAAACAGTAACGGAGGAATTTTACAGGAACAAATGAAGGACTGTCAAACTTTATTTTTAGAAAGTGAGTCACCCAGCAACTCAATCCCTACACTTCTAGCTGTTAGCCAAGCATAGTACTTGATCGTTATTCGCTATTCGCTAAAGCTTGCCGTCAGAATCTTAGAAACCATTTTTTCTCCAAATTCTGCCTTTAAATGGCCCAACAACTCCTCTTTGAGGCCCCACAGCTCCTGATTCCACACCGCACCGGCTGTAGCGATGCGTAAATTGCCGTTTTTGAGGGAAATGGCTTTCATTTCGGTGGGTTCAAATTGTTTTTCTAAAAATTGATTGGCCATGTGTAACACCAAACTCGCCCGCGCCGAATCCCCCAGCTTATGCTGATTGAGGCGCTTGATGGTGAGAGTTCCTATTTTTTGCATAGCGTATGAGTTTGAAGGTTCAGGGGATTTAGTTTGGCCCCCCTCTAACTCCCCCGAAGGGGGAGGATCTTGCATGGAAATTGGAGCTGAGACACTGGCGTCAGTCCACAGAACTGATCCAGCGATGAGTTTGGAGTTTGGCACTTAAACAAAGCGCTTATAAACCTCCATCACTTCTCGGGTCATTTTGCCCCAACTAAAAGCTTTCACTCGCTCCTTACCCCGGTCAATGAGGCGCTGTCGTAGGCTAACATCGACGGTGACTTGTTTCATTTTTGCCTGCATGTCAGCTAAATCATAGGGATCAAAAAACAGAGAATTCCCTTCGCCG